>JBBQWK010000189.1:0-4394 GCA_038210695.1 Alphaproteobacteria bacterium | reverse complement strand
GGGTTTATTTCCAACATGACCGTCAATGTACCCTATGCCATTGGCGCAACGCCGCTGCATGCGGCCTGCCTGCTCGGCTCCCCCGATATCGCCAATTTCCTCATCAACCGCGGCGCGGCTGTGAAGGCGGAAGACGCAGTCGGCCATACGCCGCTGGACTACGCGATTTTGAGCTACAACTACTTCAAGGATGATCTGGCGGTAAAGCAGGGCTCCCGCTTCACCATGCAGCGGACGGTCGAAAAATCATCCACCCGCCTTGCCGAATTCGAGGACGTCATCACCCAGCTGCTAGTGCACGGCGCCAAGCCCGGCATGTTCGAGCTGCCGGAGAAATTCAAGCTGACGAATAATGCCGCCCCGCCCGCCCCGCCGCTTCCTTAAGCTGCTGATTTTTAACCCTTAATCCCGCTACCGCCGCGCCCGTACTGCGGCTTGCGGCGTATTTAACCTATATTTAGGAAATTTTGGCTACCCTTATGTAAAGCTTTAACATAGGGATTCCTTAAATGTCCGAAGCAATTCAAAAGCAAATGACCGACTCGCTGTCAAAAATCGAGGCGGTTTTCGCGCCCGGCTTCCTTGGCGACAAGCGGGACGACATGCGCGCGCTGCGCGAGTCCGGCGACACCCGGTTTTTCGAAGGCGGCGTCCGCTGGTCGGTGCTGCTCAACGATTTCGACAAGCGCATGAAGGGCGAGTCTGAATCGCTGGATGCCGCTTTCGGCGATATGGCGAGCTGCCTTGACCTTCTCGCCCTCGGCCACGGTGAGGAAACCACCGTCATCTGCTCTGTCGAACCTGCTGCTTGAGAAACTTCCTTGTTTAAAGGGATGACTTTTTTATGGATGACAAGAAAATCGATTACGAAATTCTCTCCCGCGACACCGTCAAGCAGTTGCAGGACAAGTTCATCAACGGCGTGGAAGACAAGGCGAAAAAGGCCGTCCCCGCCGAAGCGCCTAACCCGAACGTATTGCTTGAAGCGATGAAAAACCTCCTCATCGCCTGTGCGCGTAAGGCGATTGAAATAAAAGTCGAGGAGCTGGCCGATGTGGCCAAGCAGGGCCGCGAAGCGATTGAGAAACGTACCGAAGAAGTCGACGCATCGCTGCACAATGCCTTGCGCAACATCAGCACCAGCTATCCGTCCCCGCGTTTCAGCCAGGACCAGATCAACGTCCTGCAGCACGCCGCGACAAGGCGCAAAGAAGACTTCAAGGTCGAGGAAGTTTTCGGTAGCGAGGAGCGCATTTACCTCAAGTTGAAAACTGCTGCCAGCCATGAATCCGATACCAACCGCATCATTGCCCATTACCTGCAGGATCGCGGCTATAAAATCACCGACTACAACGCCGGCTATGCGACCGACGACAAGGGCAAGCAGCAGTTCAGGATCGGCAAGCTTTTGAAAGACGCGCCCGATTTGCTGAAAGCTTATATGGATGATTCATCCCGCTCGCTTGGCAACCTTGTGGCGGTTATCTCGCGCAACACGAATGACATCGCGCGCATGTCGACGGGCAGGGCCTGGGCGTCCTGCATGGGCTCCGGAGGTTTCAACTTTGACTATGTGCCCGCCGATATCGAGAAGGGCACGCTTGTTGCCTATCTTGTCTCGGAAAAAGACCCGGACATTATCAACCCGCTTTCCCGCATTCTCATCAAGCCTTTTGTCCTCCATCACAAAAGGCTCGGCATGCTTGCGAGCCTCGCGATGAAAGTTTTCGGCCGCGAGAAGCAACCCATCGGCGACCTATTCGTGCCAGACAAGGCCTATGGCATTCGCAACGATGAATTCCAGCAGGCGGTGAAGCAGTTCGTGGATGACAAGCTGAACGACGGCAAGAACGGTGACTTCCGCCGCCGCCACGAACTCTATCAGGATGAACTGAGCTCCAGGTATACGCGCAAAGACGGCGTCACGACGCCTGGATGGTAAGCTACTGTCCTTATTGATATTTAATGACTTCTATTGACATAAACCATGGCTGTCGATATCATCTTTGATATCAAGCAGCCCTGCTTTTCTATCACGGGTGCGGTTTTCTCTGTTTCCCGCCCTGCTGTTTTCCCGCTGCAAAACACCAAGTCATTGTTGTTCTGAAATGTCGCGGGGTGTTGAAACGTGATCGAAGTTCCGAAAATAAAAGTCGATTACGACATGCTGCCAGTTGAAACCGTGCGCGCCCTGCAGGACCGTTTCATGAAGAGTATCGAGGACAAGGCCGAAAAGGCGCTGCCGCCGGACAGCCCTGAGCCCGGGCTCTACAAACTTCTTTTGAAAGAACTGCTGATCGCTTCCGCCCGCAAGGCGATCGAACTGCGGCCGGAAACGTTGGCCGGCCTTGTGAAAGAAGGCCACGCCGCGCTCGTCAAGGCGAAGAAAGATACCGATGCGTCGCTGCATGCGGCACTCAACACCGAATGGTCGAGCTACCCCTCCCCGGATTTTTCGCCGGCGCAGGAACAGCTGTTGGCCAAGGCGGCCGGCAAGCGCCATGACGAAGAGCTGGTGAAGGATATTTTCGCGGGTGAAGACCGCCTGTACCTGAAACTGAAGGGCGATGTTGACAGCCCGCCGTCCGAGACGCGGACGAACGTGAACATTTACCTTTCCGTTCGCGGCTATAAAATCACCGACTACGTGAAGGGCTATGCGACCGATGCCGCCGGCAAGCAGCAGTTCCGCATCGGCAAATTGCTGAAGGATACAGAATACTACCAAGCCTTCAGCGAGGATTCATCGCGGACGCTGGGCAACCTGATGGTGGTGATTTCAAAGCGGCCGGAAGATATCGCACGCATGTCGACGGGTCGCGCCTGGGGCAGTTGCATGGGTTCCGGCGGCTTCAACTTCAAGTATGTGCCGAAGGATATTGAGAAGGGCACGATGATTGCCTACATGATTTCGGAGAAAGACCCCGATATCGTCAACCCGCTCGCCCGCATTTTGATCAAGCCGTTTGTGGAGAAGAAAAGCGCGGTCGGCACGCTGACCGCCGTCGCCATGCGCTTCTTCAACGTACATCGCCCGCAGCAGAGCATTTATGTGCCGGACAAAACCTACGGCATCCACAACGAAGCCTTTACCGCCGCCGTCCACAAATTTGTCGAAGGTAAATTAAACCACAACAAAAACGGCAAATTCGTGCTGCCGGCCGGGCTTTACGCCGACGGCGTCGGCCCCGCTTACGAGCGCAGCTATGGCCGCATGCACGAAACCTACCGGTAATGACAACGCCCGATGATATGGGGCAGGAAATTCTGCTGGAGCTGCGGAAGTCCGCTTCGGCCGTTGACTACGATCATATCGACAGGCTAATTGCGGGCGGCGCCAATCTTTCCGCCCTGAACGATTTGGGCCAGCCGCCGCTTGTTCTTTCAATCGCCCACGGTTTTTCGCGCGCGTCCCTCGCCTTCATCAAAGCGGGCGCGGATGTGGAACTGGGCAGCGTGGATTCCCCGCCGCTGCACCTCGCCGCCTATTACGGCGCGATTACAACATTCCAGATGCTGCTGGACAGGGGCGCGACGCTTGACCGGCTGGATGCCAAAGGCCGCACGCCGCTGCAGGTCGCTGAGGAGAAGCGCATCAGCCGCGAAGACGTTTCGCAAAAATTTCCACGCCTAAATGGCGCCAAGGCGAACGCGGAAATTGAAAACCTGCAGGCAATAGAAAAAATAATTGGCGATAAGTTATTTGAAGATGCACGCGACGCGCGCAATGCGTATGTTGCGCAGGAGAAATGGCGCAAAGACGGCCTGCCGCTGCAGCGCGGCATCAAAGTACGCCAAAAGCCGGTGCGCTTTAAAAACCCGGGTTAAGCGCCGGGAGGCGTTTGCGGGGGTACAGGCGGCGCCTGCGGTGGTACCGGCGGGGTTTGCGGCTTCAGCGTCAGTTTCTGCGGCGCGTGCTTTTTGAGCGTTTCGCGCTTGGCTTCCGCCAGCGCCGTTTCAAAATCAAATTTCTTTTGCAGCCGCGCGGGTACGTCTTCCCACAATTTTTGCATTTCTTCCGGCTTGCCGACCCAGTTTTTGGCGTTGAAAATATCCTTCAAGGCTTCTTCGGTGAAGACCGGCTTCGGCGGCTTGGCGGAGGCACCTTCGAAATCGGTAGTCAACTTCTTCGCGGGAGTTTTTGTGGCGGCGCGGGTCTTGGCTTTTTTGCTGCTGCGCGCATTCTTGCGGTTGGAATCAAAATAATCATCATCATCGTCATAGCTGTCATAGCGGCTGTAACGGCTGCTGAAGGCAGAGCGGTCGAAAAAGGACATCGCGCCTTCCTCATCCAGCCAGGTCGCGATGCGGTGCTTTTTATTCTCGCGCGCGAAATCGAGCGGCGTGTCGTAGGTGTCGGAATTTTCGCGGTTGATGTCGGCACCGCCGTCAAT
>JBBQWK010000188.1:0-4401 GCA_038210695.1 Alphaproteobacteria bacterium | reverse complement strand
GCCATCAAGCGCGATTTTTCGAAGCGTCTGTCGGCCACTACCGGCGTCAGTCTTGAATACAGCAAGATTGATGACAAAACGCTGCTGACAACGGATACCTTTACGCTGCTGTCGCTGCCGCAGTCCTTCAAATACGACAACCGCGATAACTTGCTGGATGCGACAAGGGGCTGGCTGCTGGAAGGCTCGGCGGAGCCGTTTATCGATGTTACCGGCGCGGGGCCTGCCTTCTGGAAGACAGTGGGTTCTGCCAAAACCTATCTCGCCCTCAGCAAAGCTTTCACGCTGGCGGGGCGCGTCAAGGCAGGCAGCATTCTGGGCCCCTCGACAGCCAGCAGTCCTGCGACAAAGCGTTTTTACGCCGGGGGGGGCGGGTCGGTGCGCGGCTTTGGCTATCAGGAAGTCGGGCCCGTTGCCGCGGGTAAGCCCAGCGGTGGCCGGTCGCTCGCCGAAGCATCCGGCGAATTGCGTTACCGCTTTACCGATACGCTTGGCGCTGTCGCCTTCATTGATGCCGGCAGCGTGAGCGAGACGGTGGTGCCGGACTTCAGCAGCCTGTCCATCGGCGCTGGCGCGGGCTTGCGCTATTACACCAGCTTCGGGCCCTTGCGTTTTGATGTCGGCGTGCCCCTGAATAACCGCGATAAAACATCATCCAGCTACCAGCTTTACATCAGCATTGGTCAGGCTTTCTGATGGAGCAGGTGAAAAAATCATCCCGTCTCCAACGTCTGGCACGCGTCACGGGTTACCTTTTCTCGACCATCTTCGCGCTGGCGCTGCTGTTGCAGATTATTTTCTGGGGCGGTTTCCAGTGGCTGAACGGTACGGGCGGGCAAAGCTGGCTGCTGCAACAGCTGGACAGCGCCATGGCAGGCAGCGGGTACAGTGCGCGCTTAACCGGCCTGCACCTTTCCGTCTTCGGCACGTTGACGGCAGATGACTGGCAGCTGTCCGACACGGCGGGGCCGCTGGCGGCGGGCAAAGATCTGCGTCTGCATGTGTCGCTATCCTCCGCGCTGACGAAAACGCTGGCACTGCGCATTTCCACCCCCACGGCTAGCTTGCTGCGCCTTCCTGCATCGGGTGATGCACCGAAGCCGCCGGCAGGACCTTTCGCAATGCCTGATTTTTATTTCCGCCGCATCGCGCTGAAGTCTTTCCACATTGATGCCCTGACGATTGATGCAAATGTCTTTGGCCGTGAACTACAGTTGATGCCTGACTTGAAAGGGGATGGAGAGGTGACGGCTTCGGGAGCCGGTTTCAATATCTCCGGCAGTATCGAACCCGTTAATAAGGCGGATGCACTCGCACCATTCATGCCGCAAAAATTAACTGCCAAAGGCAGCTTTGATGGCGCTCAACAGCACCTTGAGCTGAATGAGTTTTCGGCAGCGGCCCCAGCGTACAGCCTTGAGGCCAAAGGTGCCGCCGGTTTCAAACCCGGTGATACATTGTCTTTTATCGCAACGCTCAAAAATCCCGATCTTACTGCTATTCGCGGCGCATCGCTCGCTGGCGCTGCCGAAACGACACTGGAAATTTCAGGCGAAACCCGTGCGCCGGTTGCGAAACTGGTAGGCGGCGTTACGCAGCTGGTTTTCCGTGGACAGAATTATCCGGACTTGAAATGGCAGGCAGAGGCGCAGAATATTTTTGCAGAACCGGCGGGTAATTTTGTCATTGCCGCAGCAGCGGGCCCGTTACCGGGAAGGCTGGCCGGGGATTTCGCGGCGGATGGAGCGCACATTGCGCTCAAAAATGTTAAAGGCTCCGCGCCTGATGTTCAGCTCGCCGCCAATCTCGACTATGACACGGCAACGGGCATCGCAACCGGCGCGGGCGACGTGGCCGGGGACCTCGGCGCCTATCAAAAACTTCTCGGCATCAAGGCTGATGGAAAAGTAAAAGTTTCCCTTACCCTTTCCGCGCAGGAAGGCAAGCAGGCGGCCCGGATCGAGGCGGCTGCGACGAACTTGTCTTACGAACAATTACGTGTGAGACAGGGCGACCTGACGCTGGCGCTGGCTGATGTGTGGCAGCGCTGGCCGGATGATATCAAGCTAAAGGTAGAGGATTTTCAAGCGGGCGAGTTTGGAGTGCCTGCGGGTACACTCACGTTGGCAAAACAAGGGGCTGCGGAATATCGTCTTACGGCCTCCGGCACTGCCGCGTTCCGCGAGCGGTTCAAATTTGACGGCAGCGCGAATATTTCCGGCACAGGCTGGACCAATGCCAAGGCTGATAATATCAAGCTCGGCATCCAGCCCGCAAAGGGTAGTGCCGAAATAACAGGTCACGCAAGCGCTGGGGAAGCAGATATATCGTTAGCCCTGAAAGGTATTGCGCTATCGCAGTTGCCGGCGGGCCTTGCGCGCGTTGTAACGAATGGCACCATTCATCTGCAGGGTCCGCTGTCCGCGCCTGACATCACGGCGGATACCCGCAGCAGCATGCCGAGCCCCGCATTAAGCGTTGAAGCAAAATCATCCTATGCTAAGGGAAGGCTGGCGCTGAACGCAAGCGGCCACGGCAAGGGGATCGACGAGCTGGCAGCAGCGATAACAACGCCGATGCAGCTGTCTCTGTCACCGTGGAATTTCGGACTTCCTGAAAATTCCGGTCTTGCGGGTAAGCTGGCAGTGAGGGGTGATGCCGGCGTTCTCTCCCCGTTATTTTTGGAAGCGGGGCAAAGCCTGCAGGGTAAAATCGCCGTGCGTCTTGACCTTTCAGGTGGGCTTGCAAAACCGCAAGTCGCAGGGCCTGTGACCTTGAACGGCGGAAAATTCACCGCGCGCAACCTTGGCGTCACGCTGCAGGATATTTCCCTGAAAGCCGATTTGGCCCGTGATTACATCACGCTTCAATCGCTCACAGCGTCGGACGGTCATCAGGGCAGCGTCAAGGCAGCAGGCTCCGCCTCGCGCAATGGCGGCGCTGCGAAGATAGATATTACCGTCCGGCATATGGATGTTTCGCGGTTCAATGAAAATATCGCCGGTACAGTTTCAGCCGCGCTGAATGTTTCTGGCGGTGACAGGGGCTATGTGCTGAAGGGGAAAGTTACGCCCGATCAGCTTGCCATTACCATCCCCGAGCGTTTCCGCACCGATATTCCGAAGCTGAATATCGTCAGCCGCCATCGCGGTAAAGCCGCCGTCGCCAGCGCCGGCGCGCGGTCACTGGCGCTAAACGTCGCCATTGATGCGCCAGAGCGTGTCATGGTCCGGGGCTGGGGGCTTGATGCCGAATTTGGCGGCAAGCTGGATGTCACCGGCACGGCGGCAGAACCGCAGGTGAATGGCACATTGCAAAGCCGGCGTGGTAGATACGAAGAATTCGGTAAGCGCTTCACCATTAGCCGCGCTATTTTGCAGTTCAACGGCCCTGTGCCACCCTCTCCCTACCTTGATGTTCTCGCCGAAACCACGGCGGAGGATATTACGGGGCAGGTGGCACTGACGGGACCGGTCTCAAAACCCGTTATCGCCTTCAGCTCCGTGCCCGCATTGCCGCAGGATGAAGTGCTGTCGCGCATTCTGTTCGGCAAGAGCATGGAGAAGATCAGCCCCTTCCAGGCGATCCAACTGGCGCGCACGCTGCAGCGTTTCTCCGGCAAGGGCAGCGGTCCTGACCCGCTGGGCGCCCTGCGCGGCGCGACGGGGCTTGACGATATCAACGTTGAAAATAGCGCCGAGGGTGGCACCACTGTTGGCGCCGGCAAATACATCACCGACAAAGTTTACCTCGAAGTCGGCTCCGGCTCCGGCACCGGCACCGGCAAGAAAAGCGGCGCCGCCAAGGTGCAGGTGGAGTTGACGCCGAAGGTGAAGCTGGAAAGCAAGATCGGGCAGGATTCGGAAGCCGGTGCCGGCATCACCTGGGGCTGGGATTACTAGGCGTTTTAAAAGGCTTTATCGGTATTTTCGGGGCTCTTGCCGCCCGGCTTTGCCTCTGCTAAATTGCCTGCATCCATAATTTAGCGATTTTGCACAGGTTCATGACACCATGTCTCCTGCCTTGAAAGATGATTTTCCGTCTGCGCCATCGTTGAGCCAGATTTCCGAATTCTGCGACGCCGCCAAGGAAGGCCAAATGGCCGTCGTGACGCGGTTGCTCGACCAGTTCGGCGTGACGATTATCAACTGCCGCGATAGCATCGATGCCCGCGGCATCACCTGGGCCGCATGGGCCGGTAACCTCGAGATGGTGGATTTTCTTATCACCCGCGGTGCGGCGCTTGACGCTCCCGGCACCTATGACCGCCCCGCGCTGGGCTGGGCGGCAGATATGGGCCGCCGCGATGTCGTGCAGCTGCTGCTGGAGCGTGGCGCGCGTACCGACGTGTAGGACGAAAACGGCCACACCCCCGCCGAAATCGCCCGGCGCACTAACCAG
>JBBQWK010000187.1:0-4406 GCA_038210695.1 Alphaproteobacteria bacterium | reverse complement strand
ATTTCCGCGTGCAGTGCCTGCTGGTTCGCCAGCTGCTGGCGGGTTTCCTGCAGCTGAACCTTGAAGGCGGCAATTTTCTCGCGCGCTTCGGCGGTATCGGGCAGGGCATCGAAGGATGATTTCGCGGCGGAGAGTTCACCGGAAACAGTTTCAATTTCCTGACCGGCGGTTTCGATGGAAGATTCAAGGCTCGCGAGTTTCGCGGTCACTTCCGTCAGCTGGTTGTTGAGGTTGTTGTGGCGGCGGCGCAGCGTGTTGAGCGCTTCTTCGGCGGCGCGTTGCGCGTTGCGGGCAGCGCCGACGGCATCGGCAGCGGCATTGCGTTGCTGCTTGGCGGTGTCGGCATTGCTGCGAGCGACATCAAGCTGTTCGATGGCGGAAATAAGCGCCGCATCAATATCGGCCAAGCGGTTTTTCTGCTGCAGGCGGATGGCGGCAGCGTTTTCGGCGTTGGCGGAAACGGTGAGGCCGTCCCAGCGCCATGCACCGCCGTCAAGCGTGACGAGGCACTGGCCGGGCTGCAGGTCAGCCATCAGACCTTCGGCTTCGGCTGCAGTCTGCACGACGCCGATTTGCGTCAGGATACGGTTAAGGGCATGCGGACCGCGCACATATTGTGTCAGCGGTTTGGCGGTGCCGGGCAGGGGGGCAACAGTTGCGTATTCCGGCAGTTCGCGCCAGAAAATGGGCGCCGTGCCGTCAAGCGCCGCCTGCAGGTCATCGCCAAGGGCGACGGCAAGGGCTTTTTCAAGACCGGCATCAACGTTCAGTAAATCGACTACAGGCTGGAAGCCTTCCTGCTGGTTGCGCAGGATACGGCGGAGCGCGTCGCCTTCCGCGTTCAGCTGGCTGTGGGAGCGCTGCGCGGTTTGCAGCAGGTCGTTGGTTTCCTGCACGCGAATATCGGCGGCAGCGCGGTCAGCTTCGGCGGTTTCCAGCGTGATGCGTGCGGCGGAATAGGTTTCTTCGGCAATCACAATTTCGGCAGCGATCACTTCAAGCTCCGCTTTCGCGGGCGTCGAGGCGATGATGGAGGCGTGCTGCTGCTCGAAGTTTACTTTGCGCTGCTGCAGGCTTTGCAGGCGGCGGTCGAGGTCGGCAATGCGGCGCTCGGCGCTGTTGCGCTCCGCTTCCTGACCTGCAACGTCTTCGGTCAGCGTTGTCAGTTCGGTTTCAAGCTTCTCGACGTTGCCTTGCGCTTCTTCCTTCAGAATGCGGGCTTCTTCCTCGCGCTCCGACTGGTTGCCGGCTTCGGCCTCCAGCGTCGTGCGTTCGGTGGAAAGATTTTCAAGGCTGGTGGCGGCTTCGGTTTTCTGCAGGTTTTCATGCGCAACGTCGGCGCTGAACTGCTTCAGCAATTGTTCCGATTTCGCGCGTTCTTCCTGCACCTGACGCTCTTCCGATTCAAGGCTGCCATAGGCAAGCTTGAGGCGCTGCAGGGCAGCTGCGGCTTCCGCTTCGCGCTGGCGCATTTGCGGCAGGCCGGCGGCGGCTTCGGTTTGCTGGGTGGTGAGGCTGGTGACAATCACCATTTGCTCGCGCACGATATTTTCGGCAACATTGAACGCTTCGATGGCGGCAGCAACAGCGGTCTGGCTTTCCTGCCATTTCAGATACAGAAGCGAGCCTTCGGCGATCTGAATGTGGCCGGACAGGTTGCGATAGCGGGATGCCTGACGCGCCTGTTTTTTGAGGCCTTCGAGGTTGTTGTTCATCGCGCCGAGAACGTCTTCAACGCGGAGCAGGTTGGTCTCGGCGGCTTTCAGTTTCAGTTCCGCCTCGTGGCGGCGGGCATGCAGCCCGGAAATGCCGGCAGCTTCCTCCAGCACCATGCGGCGCTGGGTGGGCTTCGCGTTGATCATATCGGCAACGCGGCCTTGGGAAACGAGGGCGGGGGAGTGGGAGCCGATGGAGCTGTCGGCAAACAGCAGCTGAACATCGCGCATGCGCACGTTCTTGCCGTTCACTTTGTAGACGGAGCCGACATCGCGCTCGATCTTGCGCGAAACTTCCAGTTCATCGGAATCGTTGATTTCGGCGGGCGCGGTGCGGTCACGGTTGTCGAGGGAGATGACAACTTCCGCCTGGTTGCGCGCCGGGCGCTGTTCGGTGCCGGCAAAAATAACATCATCCATGTCGGAGGAGCGCATGCGTTTGGGGGAGTTTTCACCCATCGCCCAGCGCAGGGCTTCCACAAGGTTGGATTTGCCGCAGCCGTTGGGGCCGACAATGCCGGTGAGGCCTTGCCCGATATCAAGTTCCGTCGGCTCGACGAAAGACTTGAAACCTGTCAGTCGAAGCTTGTTGAACTGGACCATGTAATTACTTCCCCTTGCTGGTCGAAAGTTTGTCGATGACTTTCTGGAAGTCGGCAACCGTCTGGTCGCCGGACAGGAATTCAGCGCCGTTGTTGAAGACGAAGGTCGGCGTTGCGTTGACCTTGAACTTCGCGGTGCCATCCTGCATGCGGCGCAGCAGCTCGGATTGCAGCTCCGCGTTGTTCATGCAGGCGGTGATGAAAGATTCATCCATACCCGCCAGCGCGCCCAGCTGCTTGAGGCCGGCGATCGGGTCGCTCGACTTGATCCAGCGTTCCTGGTTCTTGAAGATGACTTCGACGAGGTCGAAGTATTTCGCGCGGTCCGCGCAGCGCGCCATCATGGCGGCTTTGAGGGCCGTGGTATCCAGCGGGTAGTCGCGGTAAATGAAGTGGACTTTGCCGGTATCGATAAAGGCCGACTTGATGCCGGCGAACTGGTCGTTGGAGAAACGGGCGCAGTGCGGGCAGGTCATGGAGGCATATTCGATAATCGTGATCGGCGCATCGACGTCGCCAAGCTCGCGCTCTGCGAGGGCATTGGTCATATCAACATCGGTCGCGGCGGAGCTGGCCAGCAGGCTGGAGCCGTTGGCGCCGCCGGTGACGGGCGGCTGTGCGACGGGGGAGCTGTCGGCTTTTTTGTCGTCCGCCTTCGGCGCGTCTGTTTTGGCGGCGTCAGCATCAGCTGCTTTTTCTGAGGTCATACCGGAGCCCATGACTGACTGGTCGTTGCCGGTGATGCTTTCGTCTTTAATAGTAGTGGGGTCGTCTTTCGGCGTTGTGGTTTCAGCTGCCATGGGCGCATCGGCGGGTTTTGCCGCAACTTCCGGTGCTGCTTTCTCGGCCATCGCCTCGCCGGCGGGTTTTTCCGCGGTCTCGGTGATCGTCGTGGTCGTCAGGGTGACGGGGATTGCCGATTTCTTCAGGGCGAACAGGGCGCCGCCGGCAACAAGAACGAACAGAACCAGAAAGATAACAACGTTTTTAGACATAGCAATTCCTCGCTTGGGTGGTCTTTTTGTATGGTAAGAATCTGCGGAGAGTATATGCCTTGCCGCGCGGCAAATGCAATATTACTTCAAGAGTTATGTGCAGTTTTTTCACTTAAATCCAACCTTTTAGGTGAGCAAAGGGTGTTAAAATGTTGTATAAGAAACATAAACGGGCTATATAAACGATATGACAAAGAAATTCATCAAAATGCACGGCCTTGGCAATGATTTCGTCATTATCGACGGACGGCAGGAGGCTGTAAACCTCGCCTCCGCCACCATCGCCGCACTGGGTGACCGCCGCCGGGGCGTGGGTTTTGACCAGCTGGTTATTATTGACCCGCCGAAGACTGATGGCGTCGATGCCTTTATGCGGATTTATAACGCCGACGGCTCCGAAGTCGGGGCTTGCGGCAATGCGACGCGCTGCGTTGCCAAGCTGCTGATAGATGAAACCAACAAACCCAGCGTAACCCTTGAAACTAAAGCCGCAAAGCTGGAAGCGGCGATGCGCAAGGACAAAGTATCCGTCGATATGGGCAAGGCTTATGTCGAATGGAAAGAAATTCCGATAAGCCACGAAGAAGACACGCTTTCCCTGTCTGTTTCCGAGGGTGTCCTGAAGCATCCGGTTGCCGTCAACGTCGGCAACCCGCATGCGGTTTTCTTCCTACAGCACAACGACATTGAAAATGTGCCGCTGGAAAAATTAGGCCCGAAAGTCGAGAATCATTCGCTCTTCCCCGAGAAAGTGAACGTCGAGATTGCCCATGTCATCAACCGCGCCAAAATCCGCATGCGGGTTTGGGAGCGGGGGGTTGGCATTACCGAAGCCTGCGGCACCGGTGCCTGCGCTGTGGCCGTTGCTGGCGTCCGCCGCGGCTTGACCCAGCGCAAGGTGACTGTGGTGCTGGACGGCGGGGAGCTGGAGATTGAATGGCGCGAAAGCGACAGCCATGTCGTCATGACCGGCGCGGTGACGGAAGTTTACCGCGGCGAAATCAGCCTTTAAATTTTCATATAAAATAATCTGAAATGTGCTAAAAGGCAGCGATGCACGACGACCACGAACATAAAGAGCAGATCATCGAACT
>JBBQWK010000186.1:0-4419 GCA_038210695.1 Alphaproteobacteria bacterium | reverse complement strand
AATAAAACTGCTCAAATCCTTGAAATTTCGCAGCTTTTTGCCGGATTGTTATGTTAATTTTTCGGGAAATTAAGTTGCGCGGTAAATCCCTGCGCCCTACCTTAATCCATCTAGGGAATCAGCGAAAAACCAACGGGTATCGGCAATGCGGGACACCGTCACTCTCGACGACAAATACACGGAAAAATCTGGCCGTATTTATTTGAACGGCATGCACGCCCTCGTCCGCATCCCCATGATGCAGTACGAGCTGGACCGCGCGGCCGGCCTGAAGACCGCAACCTTTATTTCCGGCTATCGCGGCTCGCCCCTCGGCGGGCTAGATCAGGCTTTGGCCTCCGCCAAAAAATTCACCGGACCGCATGAAATCAAATTCGTCCCCGCCGTCAACGAAGACCTTGGCGCCACCGCCGTCTGGGGCAGCCAGCAGCTGAACCTCGGGCCCGGCGCGCGCTATGACGGCATCGTCGGCATGTGGTACGGCAAAGGCCCCGGCGTTGACCGGTCGATGGATGTGCTGAAGCACGCCAACGCAGCGGGCTCCTCCAAGCACGGCGGCGTGCTCGCGCTTGCGGGTGATGACCATGCCTGCAAATCATCCACCTTCCCGCACCAGTCGGAACAGGCATTTATGCACGCCATGATTCCCGTGCTGCATCCGTCGGGCATTGAAGATGCGCTCAACCTTGGCCTGCACGGCATTGCCATGAGCCGCTATTCCGGCGCGTGGACGGCGTTCAAAATTATTTCCGACTTCGCCGATAGTTCCGCTTCGGTCAATACCGACCCATTTAAGCTCACCTTCAACCGCCCGACCGATTTTGCGATGCCGGAAGAAGGCCTCAACATCCGCTGGTATGACCCGCCTGTTGCGCAGGAAGAACGCCTTGTAAACTGGAAGCTGCCGGCAGCGCAGGCCTATGCCCGCGCCAACGGTCTTGATTACTTTACCGTCAACCCCGCCAAAAAGCGCATCGCCATTGTCGCCACCGGCAAGGGCTGGATGGATACGATGCAGGCGCTGGATGATTTGGGCATCCCCAAAAAACGCGCCGAGGAAATGGGCATCGCGGTTTACAAAGTCGCGCTTGTCTGGCCGCTGGAGCCGCAAGGCATCATGAAGCTGGCGTCTGAAGTCGAAGAGATTTTCGTCGTCGAAGAAAAACGCGGCGTCATTGAAGAGCAGATTAAAAAGTATCTTTATAACATGCAAGGCGACAAGCGTCCCCGCGTCACCGGAAAAACGGATGACCGCGGCGCGCCCCTGCTGCCCGAAACTTATGAACTGTCACCGGGCCAGATCGCCGATGCGCTGATCAAGCGCCTCAGCCCGCTGATGGATGTATCACCGTTCGCAGACCGCATGGCGCTGATCCACAAAAACTTTGACCTCAAGGGCGTGCCCGCGCCCGTGGTGCGCATGCCGTGGTACTGCTCCGGCTGCCCGCATAATACCTCGACCGTTGTGCCGGAAGGCTCCCGCGCGCTTGCCGGCATCGGCTGCCACTACATGGCGATGTGGATGGACCGCTCGACTGTCATGTTCACCCAGATGGGCGGCGAAGGCGTGCCTTGGGTCGGCCAAGCGCCGTTTACCGATGAAAAACACGTATTCTCCAACCTTGGCGATGGCACTTATTTCCATTCAGGTTTGCTGGCCATCCGCCAGTCGATCGCGGCGAAGATCAACATCACCTATAAAATTCTCTACAACGATGCAGTCGCCATGACCGGCGGCCAGCCGGTAGACGGGCAGCTTTCCGTCTCCATGGTGGCAAATCAGGTTTATGCCGAAGGCGCGAAGACCATTTATGTCGTCTCCGACGAACCGTGGAAATATACCGATCTTTCCGTCTTCCCTACCGGCGTTATCATCGACCACCGCGACAATCTCGACCAGATCCAGCGTGTGCTGCGCGAAACTGAAGGCGTCACCATTCTGATTTACGACCAGACCTGCGCTGCGGAAAAACGCCGCCGCCGGAAACGCGGCTTGATGGAAGACCCCGCGAAACGCGTGATTGTGAACGAGCGCGTCTGCGAAGGCTGCGGCGACTGCGGCAAAAAATCCAACTGCCTGTCGATTGCCCCCGTCGAAACCGAATTCGGCCGCAAGCGCCAGATTGACCAATCGAGCTGCAACAAAGACTTCTCCTGCGTGAAGGGCTTCTGCCCCAGCTTCGTCACCATCACCGGCGGCGGGCTGAAGAAACCGGAAGTCGCCAAAGTCGGCGATGAAGTTGCCGATTTCTTCAAAGGCATGCCAGATCCCATCATCGGTAACCTCACCAGCCCCATCGCCATTCTGGTGACGGGCGTCGGCGGTACCGGCGTTGTCACCATCGGCGCAATCCTCGCCATGGCGGCGCACCTTGAAGACATGGGCGCGACAACGATGGACCAGACCGGCCTTGCGCAAAAAGGCGGCGCGGTCACCAGCCACATCCGCCTTGCGAGAAAGCCGGAAGACATCAACACCGTCCGCATCGGCATTGCCGGCGCGAACGTTATCATCGGCGCCGATATGCTGGTGACGGCGGATGGCGACTGCCTCTCCAAAATCCGCCCGCCGGGTTCGGTTGGCGAAACCAAAATCATCCTCAACACCCATAAGGCACAGACGGGAGAATTCACCCGCCGACCTGACTGGAACATCCCGTCGAAACAGGTCATCTCCTCCATCTCCGCCCTTTGCGGGGAGAAAAACCTTGTGACGCTGGATGCGACGCAGATTGCGACCGCCCTTTCCGGCGATTCAATCGCCACCAACATGTTCATGCTCGGCTATGCCTACCAACAGGGCACCATTCCTGTATCCGAAGCCGCCATCATGAAGGCGATTGCCCTCAACGGCGTTGCCGTGGGCATGAACCAGCAGGCCTTCACCTGGGGCCGCCGTGCCGCGTGGAACATTGATAAAGTCATGGATGTCGCCAGCCCCAAGAAAACTGCCGATGGCTCGGACCGCCACCGCCAGATTTCAACCACGCTGGAAGAGGTCATCGACCGCCGCATGATGTCGCTGACGGGCTACCAGAACGAAGCCTATGCCGCGAAATATAAACGCCTAGTCGATGCCGTGCGCGAAGCGGAAATCCGCGTTCGCGGCAATCCCGGCAAGCTGACCGAAACCGTCGCGCGTTATTATTACAAGCTGATGGCCTATAAAGACGAATATGAAGTCGCAAGGCTTTACACCGACGGCCAGTTCCTGAGCCAGGTGAAGAATACGTTTGACGGCGACTTCAAGCTCAACTTCAACCTTGCCCCGCCGCTGCTGGCGAAGCGTGATTCCGTGACCGGCCATTTGAAAAAGATGGAATTCGGCCCGTGGATTCTGACCGCCTTCCAGATGCTTGCGAAACTGAAGGGCCTGCGCGGCACGCCGCTGGATGTCTTCGGCTATACGGCGGAGCGTAAAATGGAGCGCCAGCTGATCAAGGACTATAAAAAGACCCTGACAGACCTGCTGCCGAACCTTTCCAACCGCAACTACGATACCGCCTGCGACATCGCCGCCATCCCCGAATATATCCGCGGTTACGGCCATGTGAAGGATGAGCACCTGAAAAAAGCCAAAGCCGCCGAAGCGCAGCTGCTGGAAAAATTCAGCAACCCGCAGGCACCGGAGCAGAAGAAAGCAGCATAGAGTTCTTCTGCAAAGGTATTTTTAGCGCCACGCGGCAGCAAAACCACCTGAAATCAGCCCCTTGGAACCAACCCTTCGCCTTGCCCGTTTGCAAAGGCAGGGAATTTCCCAAAGGAGGCGACAGATGGATAACAAGAAATCAACCGCATTCGTTATCGGCATGCTTGTCATCGGCACCCTGACCGGCGCTGGCGGCTTTTATGCCTGGCAGCAGCGCGACCTTGCCATGCCGCCGAAGGTCAGCGTTGAAACCGCCAACCGCCACTATGCGCCGGAGCGTAACGACATAGCCTGGAGCGTGCCGCAGAAAACATCCGAAACAGAAAAAACCCAGTAACCGATTTGACCAAATACTGCCCCCGCTTTTCTCCATAGAGGAAGCGGGGGCAGTTTATGTGGGCCGTTAGGTTGCCGGATTTTCAGTTTAGGGTATTAAAGCGCGCGGAGGCGCACCTGCCAGCCTTCGCTGGATTCAAGCGGTATCGCGCCGTAGTTGCCGCCATCATTGCTGCTGATGGTGGTGACCTTGGGCGCATCGAAGCTTTCGCTGGTAAAGCCGATGGTGGCACAGCACAGCACTGGCACGGCAACGCCGAGGCAGAGCACGATTTGCAGGGTATAGTCTTTGAGTTTTGTCATGTTCAGAACGCCTTTTTTTCTTGTTGTTGCGCGTTCCCCCGGCGCAGAATCTATCCCAGTCAAGTTCCGTTCATGCTTTCAGTATACCGCGTGTTATTTTAACACCGGCTTAAAAATAGTTACAATTTAAG
>JBBQWK010000185.1:0-4427 GCA_038210695.1 Alphaproteobacteria bacterium | reverse complement strand
CAGGGGGTTTTGCAGCGGTTTTTGGCATTGGATCTGAAAAAGCTAACGGACTCACCAGGGGCGCATCGGGTGAATTTGTTCAATACATTACGCTAAATATGATTTTGGTAGGCATTTTCTGAATTTTCCATTCGTCGATCTGAAATCCCGGCTCTCCGCCATGATTTTGCCAAGAAAAGAATATCGAAAGATCGAGATCGTTATGCCCGCTGCTGTCGCATGTATTATTATAAGTTTGAATTTTTAGTTGATAGACGTATTTATTGCCCGCTTGTCTTGAAAATAGCTTTTGCTCATCAACACTGAAAAGCCCAATATATGCATCTTCTGGAAGTATCGTTTTTATAGCGTTTACGAATGTTAAATATTGTTGCCAGCCCTTTTCTGTGAAAAAATTTTTACGGCTTGGAATATCAAGCGTCTGTGATGGTCTTTTAGCCCCTATAAAAGAATTGCAGGCTCCTATTTGGTCGGAAGGGGAAATTTTGAAAAGCTCGACTAGGGCTAGATCTAGCTTCAGCTGACCATCGATTGGAAAAGGCTCTCGCCACCCCACATCTGCTGCTGGATGTTTTGGCGCGGCGTAAAAAAAGAGGGCCGCACCCAATGCAATTAATATCAGGAGAGTAAATGTTGTTTTTAGTTTTCTGACTATAAGCACTTTGCTTTGCCTTGCCTAATCCCGCTCTGCCATCGACTTGTTGAAGGCGGAGAGAGGGAGGACGATGAGGGGGAAGATGGCGGCGGTCATGACGACGCTCATGAGCATGGCGCGGATGGAGGAGAGTTCAAAATCCCAGATGAACAGGGAATAGAGCGCCCATTGAAGCAGGCCGGAGCCGAGGGCGACGAGCATAAGACCCATCCAGATGACGGCGAAGGGCTGGCCGAGTAAAAATTTGCGCTGCGTGCGCGTGACCCATTGCGCGACCACAAGCGTCATGGCGTTGAGGCCGAGCGGGAAGCCCGCCATAAGGTCAAAGGCGATGCCGACGGAAAAAGCGCCGAGCGGCGGCAGTGTGGAGGGCCGCATGATGGCCCAGTAATAAATCGCCATGAGAATAAACGACGGGCGGATTTCACCCACATGGCCGATTTTAAACGGGAAGATGGAGAGGACAAGCAGCAGGAAGATGACGAGGAAGGTCGCGAAAGCCCGCCCGAGCGCGCCAAAGGCCGACTCCTGCCAGCCATCATTGGAGCGGAAGGCCATGATTACTTCCGCTTGGGCGGCATGTTGCTTTGGGGGCTCGAAATCTCGCCGGTCGAGAGGCTCTGATCAGCATCGGCGTTGATGACCTGCACGTAGGTCACCTTGGAAATATCGGCGAGCGGCTTCACGAAAATGCCGTCTTTGCTGACTTCAACGATGGTGCCGAGCGGAATATCCGGCGGCAGCTGCCCGCCATCGCCCGAGGTTACGATGCGCTGGCCGACGGACAAGCCGCTATCAATCGGCAGGCGCTCCAGCTTCAGCAGATCCATGTTTTTGCCGGCCAGAATGGCTTTGGTACGGGTGTTCTGGACGATAACGGGAATGTGGGAGTTTAAATCCGAAACAAGAAGAACGCGCGACGAGCGCGTGCCGGCTTCCGTCACGCGGCCGATAAGACCGTGGCCGGACATGACCGCGTTGCCCTTGGCAACACCGTCTTCAAGGCCGACCGGCAGCAGCACCGATTTCACAAATGAACCGCCGGGGTCAGAGACCACGCGCGTTGTGACGTAGTGCAGGCTGGCATCTGCCTTAACATTCAGCAGGTCGCGGAAGGACTGATTTTCCGCCTGGAATTTGAGCGCTGATTCATACCACTGCTGCAGCTTGGCGTTTTCTTCGCGGAGGCGGATATTTTCGGCGCGCAGCTGGCGGAGGGTTGCAACGCCGTCAAAGGAATCGGTGAGCGCCACAAAGGGGCGGGAAACAGCCGCCATGACGGGTGCCATTTTGTCGGTCATGGCAAGGCGCATGGTTTCGACGGGCAACATATCGGCGCGGTGGAACACCATCAGCGTTACCGCCAGCAATACCAGTACAGCAGGTGTAACCCGCGTCGTAATGGTGCGCATGGGGATGGTTTGAAGGACAGTCTTGTGCGGTCTACGCGAAGACAAGCGCCGCTCCTTAATTCAGGAGAGTTAATCTCTTACCGATTATAGCAAGAATACATTAATAATTGCAAAACGAAGTTCCTGCCAAGGTACTGAAACCTTTATCGATTTTTGGGCGCGGCCTGTCAAGGCGGGATACCGTCTGAAAGGGCATTTTTAAATATTATGAAATATTTCAAGGTACAAGCCGGAAACAGACCCTAAACAGCGAAGGGCTGGCTTAGTACATTGAGGCCTTAATACATGGAAGTAAGAACGCCCTTGAGCTTGGCCATGTTCTCGAGCGCCTGGCCGGAGCCGAGGGCGACGCAAGACAAGGGATCATCCGCCACCATCACGGCAAGGCCGGTGGCATAGCGGAGGACATAATCCAGATTCGAGAGCAGGGAGCCGCCGCCGGTCATGACGATGCCGCGGTCGACGATATCGGCCGCGAGTTCGGGGGCGGTGTGTTCCAGCGCGCCTTTGACGGCATCAATGATGGCGCCAACTGGTTCAGCCAGCGCTTCCGCGATCTGGCGTTCGGAAATGACGAGCTCTTTCGGCACGCCGTTCATCAGGTCGCGGCCTTTGATTTCCATCAGGCGGCCTTCGCCGTCTTCGGGCGGGCAGGCGGAGCCGATTTCTTTTTTGATGCGCTCGGCGGTGGATTCGCCGATCAGCAGGTTATGTGTTCTGCGGATGTAGTTGATGATCGCATCATCCATCTTGTCGCCGCCGACGCGGACGGAGCGGGCATAGACAATGCCGCCGAGGGAGATGACGGCAACTTCCGTCGTGCCGCCGCCGATGTCGACGACCATGGAGCCGGTCGGCTCCGTCACGGGAAGACCGGCGCCGATTGCGGCAGCCATGGGTTCTTCAATCAGTTTCACATCGCGCGCGCCGGCGGATTCTGCCGATTCCTGAATCGCGCGGCGCTCGACAGCGGTGGAGCCGGAGGGCACGCAAATGACCATGCGGGGCGATGCAAAACTGCGGCGGTTGTGGACCTTGGAGATGAAGTACTTGATCATGAATTCGGCGGCTTCGAAATCGGCGATGACACCGTCACGCAGCGGGCGGATGGCCATGATGTGGCCGGGCGTTCTGCCGAGCATCATCTTCGCGTCTTCGCCAACAGCGCGGGGGCGCTTGCGGCCTTCGATGTATTCCATGGCGACGACGGAGGGTTCGTTGAGAACAATACCCTGCCCGCGCACATACACGAGTGTATTTGCTGTGCCGAGGTCGATTGCCATGTCGGCGGACATCAGTCCAAGTAGTTTCGAAAACATCGCTGGTCTTTCTTATTCGCCGAAATTAAAGCGGACAGAAGTTGATGGCCGAAATTACTGCTTGGCCTTCATGCGCGGGTTTTCCTTGTTGATGACGTAAAGGCGCATTTTGCCTTTGCCATCACGACGGCGGACAACCTTGTTGTTCTTGTCGCGGGTTTTCAGGGATTTCAAAGACGACGTCTTTTTCATGATAGCGATTCCAATACTTTTCAAACAGTTGGCCATATGGGGGCCAAGGCCCTTAATGAAGCAAGGCAAACTACTGATATTTTTAATTTTTGTCAACGATGTTATGGCGCATGGGAAAGTGCCTGCCATGGGCTGAAGTGCGGCGACGAAGGCAAGCTTATGAATCCCGGTTCGAGGGAATCGCCGCTCCCGCAAAAGAACTCTTCCACAAGTATAGCATCCTTTGGGCTGCCGCGGCCTACGCAATAAAATTACAAGGCGCTGGAGGGCGGCGCAGCAAGCTTGCGAAGATGCCCGTTATTGGATAATTTTAGGCTTATGGTAAAAAAGCCCTTGTGTTCCATTGCGCCGCAGCATATACAGTGCGTGCTTAACTTGTTGAGCCGGGGGTTTCAATTCCGCTCACAACTACCACGAGCACCATCACACTACAGCCCGCCAAAAGCAAAAAAAAGGGCTCAACAAAAAACTCTCGGCAAGAGAGAGGGTACTACCAACGAATAAGAACACTCGTTAAAAACTGGCCCCGCCTTGTAAGCGGGGCTTTGTTTTGTCTGCGATCTAACAGCTGTAACCTTTGGCCAGCGCCCTGCGAATAGCTTCCCGTGACTGACAAAAAGGAGGCTCTTATCATGACACGTACATTCAATGCCAAGGCCGGACGTGCAGCGGAAGCCGCCAAACCGGCGCCCCGCCTGCAGGACATCTGCCCCTGCTACCGCCCGAAAATGTAAATTTGTGCGGCACCCGCAAATACGATAAAAGCAGCGTCATGGCAAAACACATGACGCTGCTTTTATATGTCTGGCTCTGGATCGGCTGGTTTGCCTGCGTGCTGCTGGGCAAGCA
>JBBQWK010000184.1:0-4458 GCA_038210695.1 Alphaproteobacteria bacterium | reverse complement strand
GGAGCAGAAAGACCACGCCGAGCGCGATGTGATGGCGGAAGACCTGCCTCCCGCGGCAGCCCCTGCACCGGTGGCAATCTCTGCACCTGCTACAGTAGCTGATACCCGTCCTGCCGCAGAAGAACTGACAGCCGAGGTCGCAAACCCGGAACAGCAGCAAGGCAGAAAACTGCTCGCCTCCACCCATGACGACCAGCCCGCCATTCACGACGAAGCCACCTCACCGATGCCGGCAATGCCTGCCGATGACGAAGCGGATGAACCGCAGAAAACCTATCAGCCTTACCTGACAGCCATTCCGGCTGCTGCACCTCCGGCAGCCGGGGCAACGCCGGACGAGCGCGTCTTTATGCCCGCGCATCCGCAAGTGCCTGTCGTGCAAAACGATGTTCCTCCATCTATGCCCGTGGTCGCTGCTGTCACCCAAGCAAAAGATACACCGCCCGCAGACGCTATGAAGCCTATCGTCGAGAAGGCACATGCAAAGCCTGTAAAAATTGTAAAAGCAGAGCCGAAAAAAATCCGCCTTGCGCAGAATGATGATTTCACGCCGCCGGCATTCGAGCCCAAGGTTGAAGCGCCGAAAGATAACGGCAAGCCCGCCATCGTCAGCAAACCGCCGAGCATGCCACCCGCTGTGCTGGCCCCCGTGCACCCCGTTGCGCAAGCGATGCCGCAGCCCGCTATGGCCGCACCCGCGCCGGTTGAAACACCCCCTGCCGCGCCGCCTGCGGCTGTGACGGAGCCGACGGCTTTGCCTGCGCCTGCACCCGTTCCGTCCCCTGCCTCGGTTGAACAGCCGGCATCGGTCAATCCTGCAATCACGGATCATCAGGCAACAGGCCCGACCCTGCCTGCGGAAGAGCCTGCTGCTCCTGTTGTGCCGACCATGGCCGACCTGACATTGGATTTCACCGGCAGCTCGAGCGATCTCACTCCCGAGACGCAATCGAAGCTCAACAATATCGTGAAGCAGATTAATGAAATGGAAAGCGGCAAGCTGCAGGTTCGCGGCTATGCCAGCGGCGAGGACGGCAGCAAGTCGAGCGCGCGCCGCATTTCGCTGTCGCGTGCGCTGTCTGTCCGGTCTTACCTGATGGATAAGGGCGTGAAGCCGATGCGTGTCGATGTGCGCGCAATGGGCTCGGAGAGCGACCGCACGCCGATCGACCGCGTCGACCTGATCTTTAACCGCGAATAATCAACCGGCCTTCAAATCCATCTGTAAACTTGCGAGATGGGTGTAAAGCTCCGCCTTGCCGTAAAGTTCGGCATGGGAGCCTTGCGCCACGACGCTGCCTTTATCCAGCACAATGATCTGGTCTGCGGACTGAACCGTCGACAGCCTGTGCGCGATAATCAGCACGGTGCGGCCTTCCATGAGATTTTTGAGCGCTTTATGCACCGCAACCTCGTTCGCGGCATCAAGCGCGGAGGTCGCTTCATCCAGAAGCAGGATTTTTGCATCTTTCAAAATCGCGCGGGCGATGGCAATGCGCTGCTTCTGCCCGCCGGAAAGGCGGTTGCCGCGCTCACCTACCACCGTCTGGTATTTCTGCGGAAGAGCGTCGATGAATTCATGCGCCTGCGCTTGTTCCGCCGCACGCTGCACTTCCGCATCGGAAGCGTCCGGGCGGCCAAGGCGTATGTTGTCGGCAACGGTGAGGGAGAATATGGCAGGGTCTTGCGACACCACGCTGAAATGCTTGCGCAGTTCGCGCGGGTCATAATGGCCGATATCAAGTCCATCAATGCGGATGGCGCCGGACTCAGGGTCATAGAACCGCTGCAGCAATTGGAAGGTCGTCGTTTTGCCGGCACCGCTGGGGCCGACAAGCGCGACTACGTTGCCCGCCGTGACGGCAAAGGAAATGCCGTTCAGCGCATGGTGTTCCGGCCGCGTCGGGTAGCGAAAGGAAACATTTTCGAAAGCGATGTCGCCCTTCAGCTTTGCCGGCATCACGGCGTTGAGGACGGCCGGCTTCAACGCAGGATGGGTTTCAAACAACGATTGTATGCGGTCAGCCGCGCCGCCGGCGCGGCTGAAATCGCTTAAAGATTCGCTGATGGCGGTAACGGCACCCGCAACCATGGCGACGTAGAAGATAAACGCGGAAAGATCACCCGCGCTCATTTCGCCCGTCAGCACCTTGTGCCCACCGGCCCAGAGTACAATGCCGATCGCGCCAAAAACGGTGGCAATGACATAGGCGATCAGGAAGGCACGCGTATTCACGTAACGCATGGCGGTGCGATAGGTACTGTCAGCAAGTCCTGCGAAGTGCAGCGCCGCCGCTTCTTCGTATCCAAAGGACTGGATGGTCTGGATGCCCTGCAGCGTTTCAATGCCATAGGCGCTGACATCGCCGACGCGCGTCTGCGTATCGCGCGATTTCGCGCGCACGCGGCGGCCGAACCAGACGATCGGGCCGATGACGACGGGCACTGCGAACAAAACCATACCCGTCATGGTCGGGCTGACGACGCAAAGCATCACCGTGCCGCCGATCAGCATCAGCGCGTGGCGGAAGGCCATTGGCAGGTTGGTCGTTACCACAAGTTGCAAAACCGTGGTATCGGCGTTAATTCTTGAAATCTGGTCGCCGGTTTTATGCTGCTCGAAAAAGGCAGGGTCAAGCGACAGCAGATGCCGGTAGATTTTAACCCGCAAGTCGCGGATGACTTTTTCGGCCACAAGGTACACCAGCCGGATGCGGCTGTAGCTGGCCACCGCCATAAGCACAACGACACCCAGCAGCATAAGCAGCGCCTGGTTCAGGAAGCGGTCGCTATGGGCGGCAAAGGCGCGGTCTACGATGCCCTTCAGCCCCCAGCCAATGGCTAGCGTCATGACCGATGAAACAGCCATGCCCAGAATGCCACCTGCCAGCAGCCAGCGGTACGGGCGCAGCATGGGCCACAGAAACTGCAGCGGCTTTTCGACCCCGCGGTCGATTTTAAGACCTTCGGCGGCTAATTGCTGAACGGGTGATTTTTGGGTATCCATGCGGCATACTCTTGTATTTTATGTAAAATATATCCTGCCCCGGATATGCGTTGCGGCAGACTTTGACTGAATATAAGGCGTTGTCAACAAACCCCTTGCATATTACGCGAAATGCCTGTAATTAAACCAACCTGAGCCGTACCCCGCTGGCCATTGCCGGCGCTTCTTGTTATATAAATCAACAGGGCGGCAAACGAAATTTTTTAGGAGATGGCCATGAAGGCGAGCATTCACCCGGATTATCACGAAGTTACCATGGTCACGACCGATGGCGTTGAACACAAAATCCGCACCTGCTGGGGCAAAGCCGGCGACGTTATGCGCCTCGACATCGACCCGTTGAACCACCCGGCCTGGACCGGCGGCGCAGCCAAAGTCATGGAAAAAGGCCGCCTTGCCAAATTCGGCAACAAATACGCAGGCCTCGGCGTTGCCGCTGCCGATAACGCAAACGCCGCCCTGCAGGCTGGCGAAAAAGCCAACGCAGAAAAAGCAGCGCAAGACAAAGCCGCTGACGTCGCAAAAGCGAAACCCGCTGACGCGAAAAAAGGCGATGCCAAAGGCAAAAAATAATCTCGGATTTTTATTCGATAAAAAGGGCCCGGCTTTATGCCGGGCTTTTTTTGCGTGAAATTTCAAGGCGTTTCCCCTGCCCTTGACGGTCAAAAAATCCGGAATATATAATGTTTCACGGCGGAAGGAAGTGCCCATGGTGGGGCTTCCTTACAATTCCGCCGCAAGGCAGACCTTAACGGTGGCCTTTGCTAAACAACCTGATATTGCTCAAAAGGAGAGTATCATGCACGCACTCGATTTTTCCCCCCTGTTCCGCTCCACCGTTGGCTTCGACCGTTTGTCGAAGCTGCTTGAAACGACCCAGCCAAACGACGCAAGCGTTTCCTACCCGCCCTATAACATTCTCAAGGTGACGGACGACAATTACCGCATCACCATGGCTGTCGCGGGTTTCGCCGAAAAAGATATCGACATAACGGCGAAGGAAAACCAGCTGATCGTTCAAGGCAAGGCGGCCGAACAGGCTGATGCCGGCGCTGTGTTCCTGCACCGCGGCATTGCGGAGCGTGCCTTCGAGCGCCGCTTCCAGCTGGCAGACCATATCCGCGTTACGGGCGCGAGCCTTGATAACGGCCTTTTAACGGTTGAGCTTGTCCGCGAAATTCCGGAGACGATGAAACCCCGGAAGATCGACATCAAAGCCGGCAACGGCAAGCTGCTCGACCAAAACAGCGGCAACAAAAAAGCGGCTTAACGCCTGATCGCTGACCGAAGAACTGCCTGACGCAAAGCCAGGCAAAGGGCATCCTTTCAAATACGAAAGGGTGCCCTTTTTGCTATTGGGGCTTTTTGAATTGCACCAGCTTGCGCGGGTTGGGCGGCGGTGGCGGCGTTTCCGCATCTTCCGGCTGAAGCGCTGGGGAAATATGGATGCC
>JBBQWK010000183.1:0-4485 GCA_038210695.1 Alphaproteobacteria bacterium | reverse complement strand
GCGCTGACCGCGGCGAAAGATGCCCGCAACAGTCAGGTGATCGACCGTATCAAGGCGCAGCTGCCGTCACTAGAGCCCGTCCAGAAAACAATCGAGCCCGTGGCCGAAACGCCTGTCGTGGAAGCGCCGCCGGCATCATCGCAGCACCCCGATGAACTCAGCTTCGAGCGCGCGCTCGGCAACCGCACGCTGGAGGAGGTTTTCAATTTCCGCGCACGTGAGCGTATTTCGCTGCTCCGCACCGCGCCGCAAGGCACGGTCGAGGCGATGACACGTGAAAGCTTTGATATGATCGGCGATCAGGCCGCCGTCCGCCACGCCTTTGCCGAATATGCCCGCCGCGGCGGACGCCTTGCGGAAGAGGATGTTTTTCCCTCCCCGCAAAAACAAAAAATGCTGCCGAGGCTTGACGGCTGATGGCGGACCCTCAGGAAAAACTCAACCGCCGCCTCGTCAAGGCCGCCGAAAACGGCAAGGTCGACGAAATTGAAATGTACCTCATTCAGGGTGCGGAAATTAATGCCAAGGGCAGCTCCTGGCAGCTGGGCCTCACCCCCGTCGGCAGCGCCGCGTGGATGGGCCATATCAGGGCGGTGAATTTTCTCATCAAAAAGGGCGCGAATATCGAAGTCCGCGACGGCAACGGGCTCAGCCCGCTGATGCAGGCCGTTTCCATGGGCCACCCCGATTGCGCCGAGGCGCTGCTGAAAGCCGGCGCGAAGCTGGATGTGAAGGATACCAAAGGCCGCACCGCCTTTGACCTTGCCACGCGCAACCGCAACCCGCAGCTTGTAAAAATTGTTGCCCGTTACATGCAACAGGCCAAGGCTGCGCTGGAAGCAAAAGAAAATCCGCAGATGGCACCGGTCGCCGAAGCCATCACCGCGCCCCCGCCCGTGACGGAAGATCCGCAAGTTGTCATCCTGCGCCAGCAGGCGGGTGACAGGCTGCTGGAAGATATTTTCAACTTCGCCGCGCTGGAGCGCGTGACCTTTGTGCGCAAGGAGCCCGGCGCGCCGGTTGAAACGATGATGCGTGAAAATTTTGCCGATATGTCCAATACCAGCCTGCTGGAAAAAGCCTATGCGGAACATGTGCGCCGCGGTGGCGCGCGCACGGCCGCAGAAATTTTCCCTGATGCGAAGCCGAAAATGCATTTGCCGGGGGCAGGCTCATGAAGCCCTATGAAGACTTGAGCGTCGCTTGCGCGGAAGGACGGCTGGCAGATGTCAAAAGGCTGGTCGAGGCGGGGGCGGAGGTCAATCTCGCCGGCATCAATGGCCCGCTGATTTCGGCTGTTCATAAAAATCAACCGGAATGTGTCGCCTACCTGCTGGCGCATGGCGCGAACCTCGAAGTCCGCAACGAAAATAAATCGACCCCGCTTATTTTCGCGGCCTTCTACGGCCATTACGGTATCGCGGAAATGCTGCTTGCCGCCGGTGCGCAGCGCGACATCGTCAATGTTCACGGCAAAACCGCGGCCGATTACGCGCGCGACAATAACAAGCCCGCCGTGCTCGCCCTGCTTCTGGCAGACCCGCTGCAGGTTTCCTTCAGCCACCGTATCGTCGACCGCACGATGCAGGAAGTTTTTGATTTCCAGCGGAAAGAGCGCGTGACTCTGATCCGAAAGGATGACGGCGGCGTTGAGGCCGTGCTGCGCGATAGTTTCAATACTCTTGATGATAAAGAAGGCCTGCGCCGCGCCTTTAACGAGCACAAGCGCGCCGGCGGCAAGCTGTCGGAAGAAGAAGTTTTCGGGCAGGCGATTGCGAAAGCGAAGAAACTGCCGTTCAAGCCGCAGTAATTACGCGGCGACGGTGCCTTCAAGGTCATATTCGTCGGACGCGGTGATTTTCACCTGAACAATATCGCCGGGTTGCAGTTTTTTGCCGCTGACCTTGACGGTGCCGTCAATCTCCGGCGCATCGCCCATGGTGCGGCCGATGCCGCCGTCACGCCCTGCGGTGTCAATAATCACCGGCATGGTTTTGCCGACCTTCATTGCCAGCTTGCGTGTGGAAATTTCCTGCTGCACCTGCATAAAGCGGTGCCAGCGTTCTTCCTTCACTTCTTCCGCCACATGCGGGTCGATCTTGTTTGAATCGGCGCCTGTGACCTGTTCGTACTTGAAGCAGCCGACGCGCTCCAGCTCCGCTTCCTTCATCCACTGCAGCAGCAGTTCAAAATCCTGCTCCGTCTCGCCGGGGAAGCCGACGATAAAGCTGGAGCGGATAGTAAGGTCAGGGCATTGCTGGCGCCAGGCCTTGATACGGTCGAGCGTTTTTTCCTGATGCGCGGGGCGGCGCATGTTTTTCAACACCGCGGGGCTTGCGTGCTGGAAAGGGATGTCGATATAGGGCAGCACTTTATGCTCGTTCATGAGCCCGAAAACTTCGTCCACATGCGGGTAGGGATAAACGTAGTGCAGGCGCGTCCAGACACCCAGCTCGCCCAGTTCACGGCAAAGGTCGATGAATTTGGTGCGGATGGTACGGTTCTTCCACGGATAGGGCTGGTATTTGACGTCGATGCCATAGGCGGAGGTATCTTGCGAGATGACGAGGATTTCCTTCACGCCGGCCTTCACCAGACGCTCCGCTTCTGCCAGCACCTGAATGATCGGGCGGGAAACAAGGTCGCCGCGCAACTTCGGGATAATGCAGAAGGTGCAGCGGTTGTTGCAGCCTTCGGAAACTTTTAAATACGCGTAGTGGCGCGGCGTCAGCTTGATGCCCTGCGGCGGCACAAGGTCGACATAGGGGTCATGCGGCGGCGGCGCTGCGGCGTGTACGGCGTTGACAACAGCTTCATATTGTTGCGGGCCGGTGACGGCGAGGACTTTGGGGAATTCTTTTGTAATCTGCTCCGGCTCCGCGCCCATGCAGCCGGTCACAATGACGCGGCCGTTGGCTGCCATGGCTTCGCCGATCGCTTCGAGGGATTCTTTTTTCGCGGAATCAAGGAAGCCGCAGGTGTTCACCAGCACGACATTCGCGTTCTCGTAGTCGGGCGACAGCTGGTAACCTTCGGACCGCAGCTGCGTCAGAATGCGTTCGGTATCGACCAGGGCCTTGGGGCAGCCCAAGCTGACAATACCGACCGTCGGAGCTTCTTCCTCCTTGGTGTTCTTTTTCTTGATGGTCGTCGGCTTGGTCATGATTCCCGCAGTGTTCAAATAAGCGAAGGCACTCTAGATGCCTGAAATAACAAGCAAAGCGCAAGTTTTTCAGCCGTTCGGACGCATATAAGTATCAGGAATATATGATTATGTAAAGATAAAATCAAGGACAAGGCGCTATCGGGGCACCGGCACCCAATAGCGTTTCTGCATTTCACCGGGATAATAGGGGTGCGGCGCGATGTCGATCAGTTTGCCGCCGTTCTTCTCCATCACACGCGCCGAGGCTTCGTTGCCGACGCGGCAGGACAGAAGCGCGCGGTCAATTTTCAAGGTATCGCGGCACCAGATAAGGCAGTGGAGCAGTAGTTCCGTCGCCATGCCCCTGCCCTGCATGGAGGGCCGCACGCCATAGCCGATATGCCCGCCGGATTGTTCCAGCTGCGCATTCAGGCGGTGGCGGATTTTGGCGTCGCCAATGAATTCATCGCCTTGCACAAGCCACGTCGTCGTCATCGGCACACGCTCGAATTCCTCGCCCTTGTCGTTCTTCCAGGTCGGCGGTTGCGGCGCGAAAAGGGCGTCGAGATAGCTTTGCGGATTGGCCTCATAGCCTGCAATGTCATCCGCCGTCGCCAGCGGGCTGGCGCCGCAGCGGTGGCCTTCCTTCAGGGCGGCGATATAGCTGGGCATCCATTGCAGGGCGGGCGTGACAAGGTGGAGATTGTTTTTCATAAACGTGCCGATATTGCGATAAAGGGGTTTTCTTTGAGAAATAGTCGCAAGTAGTGTACATAAAATCCTCGAAATCGGGAAGATGATGACGCCAAAACGTAAAATCCAGCTGCACGAAGACCCCGCAATGAACGCGGTCATGGAACGCTACGCCGTTTCCGTGACGGATGAAGTCATGGCGCTGGTCGACGCAACGGACGCGGCGGACCCTATCGCCCGCCAGTACCTGCCCGATGTGCGCGAAGTTGACTACACCGCGGACGAACTTGAAGACCCCATCGGCGACGGCGCGCATATGCCCGTCAAAGGCATCGTCCACCGCTACCCTGACCGCGTACTGCTGAAGCCGGTGCATGTCTGCGCCGTATACTGCCGCTTCTGCTTCCGCCGCGAAAAAGTCGGCCCCGGTTCGGAAATGCTGAACCCTGATGAATTGAACAAAGCCCTCGCCTATATCCGCAACACCCCCGCCATCTGGGAAGTGATTTTAACCGGCGGCGATCCCTTCGTGCTTTCACCGCGTCGGCTTGCCGATATCATGGCTGCGCTGAATGCCATTCCGCATGTGCAGGTCATCCGCTTCCACACGCGCGTACCGGTAGCCGACCCCGCGCGGATTACCGATG
>JBBQWK010000182.1:0-4505 GCA_038210695.1 Alphaproteobacteria bacterium | reverse complement strand
TCGGAGATAACGCTATCGTCAATGCCTTCTTCTTTCGCCCAGTCTTCCGCCGGCACATGCAGGCCAAGAATACGGGCGGCTTCCGTCTTGATGAAGCCCATATCCCACTGCTCGGAATAGCTGCCGCGCGGAATGGCGAAGGAGACGAGGCCGCTGACGACCTCATGACGCATATCGGTCACGACTTCGGACACATCGCCCGCGCTCATGATCTCGCGGCGCTGTTCGTAAATCACTTTGCGCTGGTCGTTCATGACGTTGTCGAATTTCAGCAGGTTTTTGCGCACTTCAAAATGCTGCGCCTCCACCTTTTTCTGCGCGCGTTCGATCGCGGTGTTGATCCACGGGTGGATGATGGGCTGGCCGGGCTTCAGGCCCATGCGCTGCAGGAACATGTCCATCTTTTCCGACCCGAAAATTTTCATCAGGTCGTCATCGAGGGAGATGAAGAATTTGGAGCCGCCGGGATCGCCCTGACGGCCGGAGCGGCCGCGCAGCTGGTTGTCAATGCGGCGGGATTCATGCCGTTCGGAGCCGAGGACGAAAAGGCCGCCGGCCTGACGGACGACATCCGCCGCCTCGTTCACTTCGGTTTCGATTTTGTGGATCATGCGCTTGCGCTGCTCGTCATCCGCCTCGGCCGGAATTTCCTGCGAGATGCGCATTTCAACGTTGCCGCCAAGTTTAATGTCGGTACCGCGGCCGGCCATGTTGGTGGCGATGGTCACGGTGCCGGGGCGGCCGGCCTGCGCGATGATATACGCTTCCTGTTCGTGGTAGTTGGCGTTCAGCACGTTGTGCTTGATGTTGAGTTTTTTGAGGCGCTTTGACAGCAGCTCCGATTTTTCAATCGAGGTGGTGCCGACCAGCACGGGCTGGTCGCGGTCCTGGCATTGTTCGATCAGCTTCACGATGGCGGCGTATTTTTCCTCCGCCGTGCGGTAAATTTCATCGTGGTTGTCAATACGCACCATCGGGTTGTTGGTCGGCAGTTCCACAACGCGCAGGTTGTAGATGCCTTCGAATTCTTCTTTTTCCGTGATGGCGGTACCGGTCATGCCCGCCAGCTTCGGGTACATGCGGAAGTAGTTCTGGAAGGTGATCGAGGCGAGGGTCTGGTTCTCGTTCTGGATCTTGACGTTTTCCTTGGCTTCCAGCGCCTGATGCAGGCCTTCGGAGAAGCGGCGGCCTTCCATCATGCGGCCGGTGAATTCGTCGATGATGATGACAGAGTCATCCTTCACGATGTAATCGACATCGCGGTTGAACAGTTTGTGCGCGCGCAAGGCCTGGTTGACGTGGTGGACAAGGCTGATGTTATGCGCGTCATACAGCGAGCCGTCTTTCATGATGCCAAGCTCGAGCAGGATTTCTTCGGCATGCAGGTTGCCGGCATCCGTCAGCACGATGGATTTATGCTTGAGGTCGATTTCATAGTCGGCGGGGATCAGCTTGCCAATCACGGCATCAACCGTGCGGTAGGCTTCGGCGGAATCTTGCGTCGCGCCCGAAATAATCAGCGGCGTTCTGGCTTCATCGATCAAGATCGAGTCAACTTCGTCGACGATGGCGTAGTTGAAGGGACGCTGCACCATTTCATCCAGGCGGAACTTCATGTTGTCGCGCAGGTAATCAAAGCCGTATTCGTTGTTGGTGCCGTAGGTGATGTCGCAGGCGTAGGACGCGCGGCGCATGTCATCCGTCAGGTTGGTCAAAATGAAACCGACGCTCATGCCGAGCATTTTGTAAATCGGGCTCATCCAGTTGGCGTCGCGCTGGGCGAGGTAGTCGTTGACGGTCACGGCATGCACGCCCTTGCCCTCGATGGCGTTGAGGTAAATGGCAAGCGTCGCGGTCAGTGTCTTGCCCTCGCCGGTGCGCAGTTCGGGAATGAAGCCCTGGTGCAGGGCGATGCCGCCCATCAGCTGGACGTCAAAGTGGCGCTGGCCCATGGTGCGGCGGGAAACTTCGCGCACGGTGGCAAAGGCTTCGGGCAGAATGTCTTCCAGTGTTTTGCCGCCGGCGACGGCAGCGCGGAATTTTACCGTCTGGCCGGAAAGCTCGGCGTCTGACATGGCCATCAGGGTGGGCTCGAGGGCGTTGATCTGCTCGACGCTGCGGCGGTAGCTCTTCAAAATACGGTCGTTCTGGCTGCCGAAAATCTTGTGCGCAATAGACGTGAACATCTTGTGTAAATCTCTTCTTTCTAGGGGTATTTCTGAACCAACTGACATATAAAGCAGATTGGTATGAAGTCAATCAACGGTTTTCCCCGTAAACAGGGGAAAAACCCTTGCTAAGCCGCCTTATTCTGCCTTAAATGCTCTTCGAAAATGCCATCGGGAGGCAGGGCGGCCGGGCCGGGGTTGCTGCTATCCTTATGGAATAATGGAAAATACCGGTATTAAACTTTTAGGAGAATATGGAATGTCACTTCGCGCCCAACTGTCCGGCTTTGCCGCCGTTGCACTGATCGCGCTTGCGGTCCTCTCGCAGCCCGTCCAGCCCGCCTTCGCTGATGACGACACCGTCGTCGCCACCGTCAACGGTGACAAGATTTACAAGAAAGACGTCATGAACGCCGTCCAGCAGCTGCAGGTTCCGGCCGCAGATGCCGACAAGGCCTTCCCCATGGTCCTCGACCAGGTCGTCAACGAGAAGCTGATCGACGCAGCATCGGACGGCATGAAGCTCGACCAGTCGGATGATTACAAGAAGCGCCTTGAAGCGCTGAAGGCACAGCTGGTGAAACAGATGTACTTCGAAAAAATCCTCAAAGGCAAAGTCACGGACGCGTCCGTGAAGGCCGAATACAACAAGTTCAAAGACGCCAACAAAGGCAAGGTTGAAGTTCATGCCCGCCACATCCTCGTCCCCACGAAGGAAGAAGCCGACAAGGTGATCAAGGACCTCGACGGCGGCGCCAAGTTTGAAGACCTCGCACGCGAGCGCTCCTCCGGCCCCGCCGCGCAAAAAGGCGGCGATCTCGGCGGCTTCATGGTGAAGGAAGAATTCATCGACCCCGCCATGGGCGAAGCCGTGATCAAGCTGAAACCCGGCACCTATTCCAAAACGCCGGTGAAGAGCCAGTTCGGCTGGCACGTCTTCAAAGTGGACGAAAAGCGCGAGCGCAAAGTGCCCGAGCTGAGCGGCCAGGTTGAAATGGCCATCCGCAACAAGCAGTCGCAGGAAGCGCTGCAGGAAGTGGTGAAGGGTCTGCGCTCCAAAGCCGAAATCAAAATGTACGACGCCAACGGCAAACCCGCCGCCAAAACCGGCGACGCCGCAAAAGAACAGGAAGAAAAAGAAGCCGCGACGAAGGACGGCAAATCCGACGACAAGGCGGATGACGGCAAGAAAGAGTAAGTCTTGCTTGTCCTGAAGTTTTTAAAAGGGCGGTCTCCGGACCGCCCTTTTTTTATGTCTGCTGTATGGGCAAGACTGTGGGTAAGTTTAGAGGTATACTAAAATGATATAGTTTCAACCGGCAGTTGAAAGACTGGCTAGTAAAGGTCAATGAAAAACACTCAAATCACAAACTAACATGGCTTCATTCATCCACATCACTGACAGAAACGATCAGGCATCGATTACAAAAAACGGCATTAAGCTGGGTAAGAGTAGCGGTGTCGTTTGCGCTACGCCAGTTGTGCCTAACTTTTCCATTTCTCACCAGTGGGCGAGAGAGCTTAAGAATGGCGGTGCAAGATCAATGATCTACGTGCAATTCAAAATTCCTGATCATGAGAAAGTCTGGATCGGCAAGTATAAAGAAAAGCATTTAGAAATGACTGCCGCAGAAGCGACGGGAGTCTTTTTGGCGCATTCAGGACCTGTAGGATTTGAGGTTGTTATCGAAAGAAAAATTACGCCAAAAGAAATTACACGCATATACGCCGCGCCGCGCATTACTGGCTGGAGATATAGCCCCGAGGCGAAAGGCAAGAAGCCATTTTGCCACTGTAAATACTGCCATCGCGGCGAGGTAAGGGCGCAACGCGTCATTAGGGACGATCCATGACGAATAATAACTCCGACCCAACTGCCAAAATCTTCCTCGCCCTGATGGCAGCCGCCGCAGCGCCGACGGCAATTTTTATCGTCATGGGGCTCATCGTAACGTTCAGCCGCCACGGTCTGTTTCACTATGGCGATATAATGACGGTATGGATCGTTTTTTTTTGTCGCGCTCATGCATGCCGTACTGTTGGGCTTTCCCGCATTTTTGGTTCTGCGCCGCACGCGCTATACTCAATGGTGGGTGGGCGCTATTGGCGGGTTTCTCGTCAGATTTTTGCCATTTGCAATCTTCAACATTTCCCCATTTTTGAGCGGTGACCACGCCTCAGATCGCTTGGACTCGCTGAATCAATTGGAGGGGGATTGCATGGAAAATAATATCGACGATTCAATAGCCAGAATCTTGCGCGACCAGCGGCGAAGGAGTGGATATGGTGAACGGTGCCGATAGTCTTAACTATCATTATATAGGGATAAGTAATGAA
>JBBQWK010000181.1:0-4524 GCA_038210695.1 Alphaproteobacteria bacterium | reverse complement strand
CAGCATCAATGTTGAGCCGGCCTGTCAGTGCCGCGCCATCGCCGTTGTGATAGACTTCAAAATAGCTGAGGGCGCCGCCGATAAGGCCCGCGCTATCGCTCCAGTTGATGGAGCCGTCGAGGGAGAAATGATCTGTGCTATCGGCATAATCGATATGCGTCAGCTTGCCGGCGCTGCCCTGCAGCGTGGTGCCGCGGATATGCACAAGCTCGCCCGAAGGTCCGGTGGCGGTAATCTGCGTCGCGGTATTGACGCTCAAGGTATAACTGTCGATGTCCGACAAAGTCGAATTCGCTTCGTCATCCAGATAATTTTCGAAGGTATCTTCGGCGTCGCTCAAATCGCTCTGCAGCGCGCCAAGAAGTGCGGCGGTGTTACCTGTGCTGGAAATACTGGAGGCCATGCCCTGCCCTTATTATGTTTTCATAAAGGCGCAGTATAGGTCAGCCATACGCCCGTATGCAAGGACTTAAAGACCAGCAATTAAAGTCACTTAAACAAAAAAAAGGGCGGACCTCTTGCGAAGCCCGCCCGTATAAAGTTGGGTGGTCAGGGTTAATCTCGGAAAACGGGAAGACGCGACAAGGTTAGAAGGGGAAGACCGCGTCAACAAACTGCTGGCCGTAGCGCGGCTGCTGGATGTCGCTCATGGTGCCTTTGCCGCCGTAGGAAATGCGGGCTTCGGCGATCTTGTCGTAGGAAATGGAGTTTGTGTTGAGGATGTCCTCGGGGCGGATGACGCCCTTCAGGGTCAGCTCGCGCAGTTCAAAGTTGACGCGCACTTCCTGCTGGCCCTTGATGACGAAGTTGCCGTTGGGCAGCACCTGCATGACCATGGCGGCGAGCTTCAGCTTGATCGCTTCCGTCCGCTTCAGCTTGCCGTCACCGGTGGAGCTGCTGTCGGTATTGATGCCGACGAGGGCTGACGGGTTCACGGCATCCGGCAGAACCTTGCCAAGCTTCGCTTCAAAGCCGAGGAGGTGCGGCGCGCCGACCGTTTCACCGCCAACGCGGGAACGTTCGGTCTTGTTCTTCATGTCGGCTTCATCGTCAATGTCGACGAGCACGGTCACGATATCGCCGACTTTATGCGCGCGCTGGTCCTTGAAAAAGGTCTGGCGGGCGGGCTGCCACAGCGAATTGGGCGCGGTGTTGCTGATTTCGGCCGGCGGCATGGGCAGGGAGACCGGCACATAGCCCGCCTTGTTATAGGGGTTTTCAATGGCGCTCATCGGCGGTTCCTTGCCGATGCGGGACAGGCGCTCGTTCATGGGGCCGCAGGCGGAGAGCGCCAGCATGGCGGTGATGGAGAGCGCGACGGTCGCTTTTTTGGTGAGGTTGAAGGCTTTCTTTCTCATGGTAGTCTCCTGTTTTTTTTAATCGTTGATTAACCGTGTAGTCTTTTTATTTTTGGTCTTGGTCGTTTAGTTAAAAGCTTCGAGCGGCGCGTTGACGGCAACCGATTTCGGCCCGGTCACAATGGCGTCCAGCGCCTGTTTGGAAGAAATGTTCATGACACGTAAGGTTTCACCGTTGGCGGCGTTTTCCAACGCCTGGCCTTGCGTCGTCAGCGTCATAAGGTTGCTTTTTAGCGTCATGGTCACAAGGTCGCCCTTCGTGATGATGACGGGAAGAATAACGTCCGCCACCGTGATGGGCTTCAGCGCGGAAATGTTGCGGCGCGGGCTCATGCCGACAAGCTTGGAGGCATCGGTAATCACGTTGCTGCCGATGTCGCCGTTGCGGACGGGCGTATAGTCAAGGTCGGCCATGGAAATAACATCCCCGTTGTGAAGCGCGGTTTTCAGCACCGGCACTTCAACCACTGCAAAAAGCTTGCCACTTACATCCTTGCGGACGATCGGCGTTGCAGCGCCCTTGGGGGCGGAGACGGTGGCGTGGAATTCGCCGCGGGCGAGGTCATATTTCAGGTTGGTGACGTCAAGCTCGGTGCCGGCATTTTCCGGCAGGTGGAAGCTGAGGTCGGCATCTGCCATCTGCAGTTCGAACTTCTGGCCGTTGACGGCGTTCGACAGGCTCTGCTCCAGCGCGGCTTCGATGGTGGCATGGTCAATTTCATGCGCATCTCTACGCAGAATGACCTGTTCCATATGCGTTGCCGGCGTCCAGCCAAGGTTGAAGGCGTCGGAAATACGCTGCAGATCCTGCACCGACAAGGTCGTCGTCTCGCCGTAGGCGGGTGCGGGGGCCAGGACATGGTCGGCGTCGTGGGTCACGCCGTCAAAAACATCGCCGACGGTGATGACGTTGGTGGCAAGCGCCACGTTTTCGCGCGGGCTTGCGGCAAAAGCTGCCGAGGCCATCAAGGCGGAAAATGCCGCAGTCATTAACAATGTCTTCAAAGTTGTCGTTTTCATGTCCCTAAACTCCCTTTAACTATTCAAGTCCTCTTCCCAAAGGACCGGCGCGGTTGCGCCCGTTATTTACCCTTATCTCAGCTGTGTGATGGTGGTCAGCATTTCGTCGCCGGCCTGAATAACCTTCGAGTTCATTTCATAAGCGCGCTGCGCAGAAATGAGGGAGGTGATTTCCTGCACGATGTTGACGTTGGAGCTTTCCAGCGCGCCTTGTTCAATTTCGCCGTACCCTGGGTCGCCGGGGTTGGCGACGATGGCGTTGCCGGAAGCTTCGGTTTCGAGGTACATGTTGTCGCCGATGGCATCAAGGCCGGCGTCGTTCGCGAACAGCGCCGTCTGGATCTGGCCGACGTTGGACAGCGTGGTCTGGCCCTGCAGTTTCACCAGCACCTGACCGGTGGAGTTGACGGTAATATCAACCGCATCGTTCGGAATGGTGATGCCGGGCTGCAGCAGGTAACCCTTCGAGGTCACAAGACGGCCGTTCTGGTCAACCTGGAAGGAGCCGTCGCGGGTGTAAGACGTATCGCCGTTCGGCATCGTGATCTGGAAGTAGCCCTGACCCTTGTTGGCAAGGTCAAGCTGGTTGCCGGTAACCTGCAACGCGCCTTGTTCGTTAATGCGGTAGACGGAGCCGGCTTTCACGCCAAGGCCCTGCTGGATACCCGCCGGAACCGTGGTGCCCTGATCGGATGATTGCGAACCGGGGCGCAGTTTCGTCTGGTAGAGCAAATCCTGGAATTCCGCGCGCTGGCGTTTGTAGCCGGTCGTCGTCATGTTGGCGATGTTGTTGGAGATAACGTCAACGTTGAGCTGTTGTGCGAGCATCCCGGTGGCGCCGATATCGAGGGTGAGTGACATTTTGTATTCTCCTAAAAGTCTGAAACCTAAATTTTAAATTCTGTTAGCTGACCGAAGTGAGCTTCTGGATTGCGCCGCGCTGCATGTCATGGTCAGTGGTAAGCATGTTCTGTGCCATCTGGAACATGCGCATCAATTCGATCATGCGGTTCATTTCCACGACGGGGTTGACGTTGGAGCCCTCCAGCATGCCTTGCGTGACATGGCGGTCGGTGACGGCGACTTCATTTGCGCCGTCGGCGTTGTAAAGGTTGTCGCCTTCTTTCTTCAGCGCCTGCGGGTTTGCGAAGTCGACCAGCTTGACGCGGCCGATATCGCCCTGCTCCGTTGCGATTGTGCCGTCATCAGCAATCGTGATCTGGCCGGCGTCGGGCGGGACAACAAGCGTCGTGCCGCCTTCGGACATCAGAAGGTGACCGGTTTTGGTCACCAGCTCGCGGTTGAAGTTGAGGGAAAAGCCGCCATCGCGCGTGTAACGCACGCCGGCCGGCGTCTGCACGCCGAAATAACCTGGGCCTGCGATCGACATATCCAGCTGGTTGTGCGTCTGGATCAGGTTGCCGCTGGCAAGGTCGCGGTAGGTTGCGTAATCCTGCGCCTGATGGATCGGCGCGTTGTCCTTCGGCGACGTAATATAATCGGTGAACAGGACGCTCTGGGCCTTGAAGCCCGGCGTGCTCATGTTGGCGATGTTGTTGGCGGTCACATCAATCTGCTGCGCCAGTGCTGTCTGCTGCGAGAGTCCGATGTATGAGACGTTTTCCATGTCAGTCCACCTTGTTCTTTAAGCCATCCCGCCCGATTTTGTTTATCGCTAGTCTTCGAGCTTCAGGATGATTAACCCTGAAGACAGATAATGCAGAAACCGTGCCAGTTTGAATTTGAGCGTTATTTCAATGGGTTGACCGAGTACTACGGACAGGCTGTGGACGCCGTTGTTTGCCTTGTTCGGGAAAGGAAAAACCGGAAAGGCAGATTTTTCCAAGCCGCGCCGACATAAGGCCGCCATCCGGATAAGGTGCTGACAAAAATTTTAAAGCGTGGCACGATATATGCAGGGTTATTCAGGAGTTTAGGGACGGTCTTTCATTAAGATTGTCATATAGTTTGGGGTATCATGGCTGACGATAAAAAAGCCAAAAAGCAGGACAGCGCCAAAGAGGCGGATCTGAAGGCCGATGAAAAGGCGCGCCTTGGGGCAGCGCCCGAAGGCGCTGTTGACGGCGCCGAGGTTGAAGAAGCCCCCGCCAAGTTCAGCAAAAAGAAAATCGCGATTTTCGCGGCC
>JBBQWK010000180.1:0-4527 GCA_038210695.1 Alphaproteobacteria bacterium | reverse complement strand
CAATTCCAGCATCATGCCGATCACGATGCGCTTTTCGCCGCTGCGGAAGGCGAGGGTGAGGGTATCCATAGGTTTCAACCGTGCGGGGTCGACTTTCAACAGCGGTGAGCCGTCGGGGTTTTTCAGCTCCTCCTCCACTTCGCGGGCGGCACCGGTGCGGCCGTCTTCCGGCGCGCCGGATTTGGCGACAAGCGTGCTGCCGGGCGTTTCCGAAAGGTTGATAAAGCCGCCGGGGATCATGAAGGCGGGGACATTCGCCTCGCCGGGTTTGGCGTAGTGGTCGCCGGTCTGCGCCAGCACAACTTTGCGCACGCCGCCTTCTTCAAAGGTCAGCACCACGCCGGAGCCGGCGGTCGCCTTCTGCACTTCTTCCACCACTGCGCCGTCCAGCGTCGTCCAGACCGGCATATTCGGCCAGTTCTCTTTCACGACTTCGCGCAAAATGTCTTTCTTTTCGCGGTCGCCGAGGGCGGCCTGGTCAAAGAGCTGGCGGATTTGCTTGGCGATGTCGGACATGGCGGCCTCTTATGTTTTATACGATTCGACGAGAGATATACTCTGATAGAGTATTTTTTATACTCCCAAAGAGTATAAGTCAACACCCTATTTCAAAATAAAAAAACCTCCCCGGCTATGGGCACGGGGAGGTTTTTTTTTGAGCGCCGGAAATTAATCCAGCGTGAAGTCGTTACCAAAGCCTTTTTTCTTCGGCGGGAAGGGCGCGTTGTCGTTGCCCTTGTCGAGGTCGAAGGGGTTGTTGGTGCGTTTGGGCGCTTTTTCTTCGATCAGGCTGCGCAGAGCGCCAAGGTTGCTGGTGAACAGGCTGTCGAGTTCCGGCGCGGCGGTCTGGCCGAGCACGGGTTTCAGCGTGCGCTCCATCATGGAGGCAACGGCGGACAGCTGGCGCAGGTTCTGCGCGAGGAAGATCGGCAGGATCTCCTTCGGCACTTGCTGTTCCTGCATCATCTCTTCCATCTTCTCGCCGGCTAGTTTCATCTGGCCGAGGGAGACAGCGGCATTCGCCACCACGATCTGGCGGAATTCTTCCGGTGCCTTCAGGATATCCTGCGGGCTGCGAATGCGGCGGATGCTGTTGTCTTTCAGCAGGTCAATCACATCCCAGTCGAGCTTTTTGCCGAGGAAGTTGAAATCATCGGGGCCCATTTCGCGGATGCCCACATCCAGCAGCGCGCCGGCGATGGTCAGCGGGTTCTTCGTGGCGGGGATGGTGGAAAGGGTTTGCGCAACTTCAATCGCGGCCTCGAAATCTTCGGGGTAAACGCGGGAGTCGTTGATCAGCACGTTGTAGGCGGCGCGCACTTTCGCGTCGTCCAGAAGGTTCGTATCCTCGAAGGCGGGGTAGCGGAATTCATTGTCGGGGGAGCCTGGCATGCCCATGCCCTCAGGGCCTTGGCCGCCAAGACCTGCCTGCATCAGCTTGTCCTTCAGGCGCTCGTTCGCCATGCGGAAGTCGATCAGCTTGTCGGTGAACATGCCTTCCAGCTGCGGGGAAGATGTGTGGTTCAGCAGCGTTTCCGACAGGCGGTCGTAAATTTTGGTGTCCGGCATCGAGGGGATCATCAGCTGGCCGTTGGCGGGCGCATCGCCCATCATCAACGCGTCAAGCTGCGCTTCAACCTGCGCCGTGACGCTGGTGAAATCATCGAAGCTGGCAATCGAGCTTGCGAGCGTCAGCAGCTTGATGGAATCGCTGGCTTCGTCGATATAGGCAAAACCGGTGCGCTGGTGCGTGCCGGCTTCCTTGACGAGCGCCAGCATATCCGCGCCGAAGCTTTTTTCGACGACGCTGTAGGTTTCCGGCGGCATGACGTTGAGGAGCGCCAGCGACATCATCTGCGGGCTCTGGCCTGCGGTGTTCAGCACCTGCGCAATGCGCACGGGGAAGGTTACAAGGCTGTCGACGAATTCGGACGGCAGGGGCATGCCCTGAAAATCCGGGAGTTCGACGTTTTTGTTGAAGGCGGCAAAAGCCTTGAAGACCATCGCATCCTGCGGCAGGCCTGTTTCGCGGTATTCCATTGTGACACTCCTCAAAAGGGCGGCGTTAAATAGGTCGCCAGAGCTTGATACACCCGGCATTTGTTGTTCTTTAAAATGATATAATTTCTAGCACCCGAAGCTTCGCTATGTCAATATCATTATGTGAATAAAATCAGCCCGCTAGTGCTTTTCCCTGAATCTCGTTCTCTGCATGAAATCAACCGCTTGGCGACAGACGGCTGATAAGCGCCGCGCCACGGCTCGCATGAATTATGTGCGAGCTTTTGTTGAATCGAAAAATGTCAGAAGGTGAAGCTGCTGCCGGAATCGGGTTTGGGTTTCGGCTCCGCTTTCGGCGCGGGCAGCGCCAGCATCGGCTTTTCCTTGTACTTGGTGATGAACTCCTTGGCGGAATCAATCGTCAGGTCGTACCAGGCATTCAGCTCCGGCGTGTCGCTGAGGCTTCTCACGCGTGTCAGCGCTTCATCCGCGCCCTTGACCATGTTTTCAAGGCGGCTGACGGCGGCGAGTTTCAACATCGGTGCCATCGTCTCCGGAATAAAGCCGAGGCTCAAACTGGAAATAACTTTCTCGCCGGACTCGAGCAGCCCGCCAATGGCGACCACGGCATGCGCCAGCGACATCTGCCTGAATTCTTCCGGCGCCGCCATCATGCCGCGCAGCGTCTGCGCATCGCGCACGTTGTGGTTCTCCAGAAGTTCCATCACGTCCCAGTCAAGGCGCTGCTGCAGGAAGGGCGTATCCGCGCCAGACCGGCGAAGAATGCCTATATCAATCAGCGCAGCGGCAATGGCGGTGGAATTGACAGCCGGCTCGTCGCTTAAAATTCTGGCGGCTTCAAGCGCCTTCGCAACATCCCCCGCATCAACGTTGGAATGGTTGGTGAGGACGTAGTAGGCGTCCTTTACCTTGTCATCCTGACGCAGCTTTGAATCAGGGAAAGGCGGGTAATTCGGTGCTTCCGGCACTTCGCAGGCGTAATCGATCAGCCGCTCGTTCGCGGTCATCTGGAAGTGCTCCAGCTTTTCAATCAGCGCCAAGTCAAGTGTAGAACTACCCGTCTGGCCATAGGCGGCCTTCACTACCTGGTTGCACATCTTTTCATTGGGGAAGGGCGGTTCGTCAAAATTATTGGGGCGGAGGTTGGCGTTTTTAAAGCCCTGCACTTCGCTGTCCATCGCGGCAAGCGCGGCGTCAAAGTCCTCGATCGAGGCGATGGCGGCGGCGGTGGCCAGCAATTTTACCTTCCGGCTGCTTTCCTCCACATAGGCAAAGGCGGTGCGCGCATGCAGATTGGCTTCGATAAGAATTTCGGATGTTTCTTCGCCAAAGCGTTTCGCCATGATGCCATAGGTTTCACGCGGCAGGTTGGAGAGCAGGGCGAGTGAAATCAATTCCGCATCCGGCCCGATGTTTTCATGAATGACCTGCGCCATGCGGATGCCGTGGTTTTCCAGCGGGCCTTCACCCGTGTTCTTCGCATAGGCCATGAAGGCGCGATAAACGGCGGGGTCGGGCGGCAGTTTTGTGTCGCGGAAATCCATCATGGTGTCAGCATGGTCCTTGAACTAAATGTCGATTTTAAGAGCTGTTATTTATACCACGGCTTAAAGAATTATGTCAAAAGAAAAGCGGGGTTAATCTGCCGCCATCTCGGCCGAATTTTTCCCTGTGAATTCAATAAGATCAGTCACCAGCCGCGTCATCTCCGCCTGCGTTTTGGCAAAGCCCGCGCTGTGCTGCCGCGTGGCTTCATCCATATACAGCCCGCGCCGAATCTCCAGTTGCAGGCTGTGCCAGCCATCCTGCGGGCGGCCATACCGCTGCACAATCTCGACGCCCTTGTAGGGGCGGTTGATGGCAACGCGATAGCCGCGGCTTTTCAACCGCTGCGCCGCAAAGCGCGTAAAGGCAGGATCACAGGTTGTGCCATCGCGGTCGCCCAATACAAAATCTGCCCCCGCGCCGCTGTTGCCCGGCATCGAATGGCAGTTGAGGTGAAAGACAATGCCGAATTCACGGTGCGTTGCCGCCAGCACATTCTGCAGCGTTTCATGATAGGGCTTATAATACTTATCAATGCGGGTGTTGATTTCCGCCATGGTCAGCTGCCGGTCATAGAGCGGCTGCGGCGATGCCTGCTTGTGCAGCCGGCGGATAAGGCCAAGGCCAACGCCGGAGCGCGCGGTGGGCTTCGCCGCCGCATGCGGCGCATCCAGCAGCAGCGGGTCGATATCGTCAATCGCGCGGTTTACATCAATGTAGCAGCGCGGGAAGAGGGCGGCGAGCAGCGGCACGCCCAGGCTTGGCGCATCGCCAAAAAGCTCATCCACAAACGCGTCTTCCGTTTCGTCCAGCCAGCTCTGCGGGCAGGCGGCGTTGAAATCGGGCGGGTAGATATGCCCGCTGTGCGGGCTGTCCAGCACCAGCGGCGCGGTCTGCACCACGGGCTTTTGACATATCAGGACGTTTTCGATGTAATCCGCCAAATTGCCGTTTATCCCT
>JBBQWK010000179.1:0-4530 GCA_038210695.1 Alphaproteobacteria bacterium | reverse complement strand
GATGCCGGCGGGGGTGTTCTGGCTGATTTCAAGACGCAGCAGCGCGTGGCTTTTGACAAGGCCGGAACCGGGGCCGAAAATATCTTCATGGCCGTTGATGTTCGCCTGCAGCAGCGCATCGCCAGTGCCGAGCCATTGCTTTACAAAACCCTGCCGCGCAAAGCGGATGCCCGACTGGTTGACGAAAGGCACTTCCTTCGATGTCGCCTCGATCACCACATTGACGGTGTCGACATCGAGCAGTATCGGCAGGTCTTGCGTCACCGTCTCGATAAACTCTTCAAAGGTTTCCGCTTCCAGCACCACCAGCACCGCGGTCTGGATGCGGTTCTGGTTGTTCATGTTGGCACGGAAAGTTTCGATCAGTTCTTTCTGGATTTTATGCGCCGTCGTTTTATCGGCCTTCAGGCGTTCGACAAGCGCGGATTGAAAATCAACCACGCCCTTGCCGCGGCTCGGGCCCGGCGCAGCAAGATGCTCCAGCAGGTCCGGATGGTCGCGGAAAAAGTCCTTCTTCGCCTTGAGATAGGCGATGACGTCGTCTTCCGATAAATCCTTCACTGCCGTCGTTGTCATGCGGCATCCAGAATTGTCTGGCCGGTTTTTGCCCAGTCGGAAACAAAGGTAGCAAGGCCTTTGTCCGTCAGCGGGTGGCTGTAAAGCTGGCGGATGACTTTGGGCGGAATGGTCGCCACATGCGCGCCGAGTTTGGCGGCATCGACAAGGTGGATCGGGTGGCGGACGGAAGCGACAAGCACTTCCGTTTTGAATGCCGGATAGGCTTTGTAGATCTGGCAGATGTCGCGGATAAGGACCATGCCGTCCTGCCCCACATCGTCAAGGCGGCCGACGAAGGGAGAGATAAAGGCAGCGCCGGCTTTTGCCGCCAGAATGGCTTGGGCGGCGGAGAAGCACAGCGTCACGTTGACCATGGTGCCTGCATCGGACAGTTGCTTGCAAACTTTCAAACCATCGGGCGTCAGCGGCACTTTAACCGCAACGTTTTTGGCGATCTTGGCGAGCTTCTGGCCTTCCTTCAGCATTGTCGCGTAATCGGTCGCGGCGACTTCGGCGGAGACGGGGCCTTTCACGACGTGGCAGATTTCCTCGATGAGTTTCAGGAAATTCTTGCCCGACGCTGCGATAAGCGAGGGATTGGTGGTGACGCCATCCAGCATGCCCGTTGAGGCTAAGTCCTTGATTTCGGCGATGTCGCCGGTGTCGACGAAGAATTTCATGGCTAAATACCTTCCTTTTAAAGCTGCGTTATAGTACTCAAGGACTATGTCTCAATCTAGCTTTTTGTCGGATGAAAAGGCCGCCTTTCCCCAAAGGCGTGCACAGGTGCTGGTGCCCTATCCCTTATCAAGGGCTTACGACTATTTGCTGCCGGAAAACATGGCGCTGCAGCCGGGGGATTATGTAAGAGTACCGCTCGGGAAGCGCGATACCATCGGTGTTGTCTGGACGCTGGACGACAATGACGATATCGACCCCGCCAAGCTGAAAGCCGTTCAGCAGCGCTTTAATTTCGAGCCCATGCCGCAGGTGCAGCGCCAGTTTCTGGAGTGGGTGGCGCGCTATACGATGTCCGACCTCGGCTCCGTCCTGAAAATGTCCCTGACCGCGCCGGAGGCTTTGCAGCCGCCGAAGGGCGCTGCCGCCTATACGCTGCCCGACAAAATTCCCGAACCGCTGCCCGCGTCCCGCCGCCGTATCATAGACCTTCTCATGGACGGGCTGCCCCGCCGTGCGGTGGATATCGCCAAGCTTGTCGGCTGCAGTTCAACACTGCTGCGCTCCATGGCTGCCGCTGGGCAGCTGTTGGCCGTGTCGCTTTCCGCGCCCGCGCCCTGCCGCATTGACCAGCCCCCGCCCAACCCGCTCACCTTCTCCGACAATCAGGCGGCGGCGGGAGATGCCTTGCGCAATCTGGTTGCGGATCAAAAATATTCCGCCGTGCTGCTGGACGGTGTAACAGGCTCCGGTAAAACAGAAGTTTATTTTGAAGCCGTGGCGGAAACTTTGCGGCAGGGTAAACAGGCGCTGGTGCTGCTGCCGGAAATTTCACTCTCGGCGCAATTCCTTGAACGCTTCGAACGGCGCTTTGGCGTCGCACCCGCATTGTGGCATTCCGAAGTGCCCACCGCCCAGCGGCGCAATACCTGGGCGGGCGTGGCGGAGGGAAAAACCCGCGTCGTCATCGGCGCACGCTCCGCGTTGTTTCTGCCGTATCATGACCTCGGGCTTATCATCGTTGATGAAGAACACGACGGTTCTTATAAACAGGAAGAAGGCGTGCTGTACAACGCGCGCGATATGGCGATTGTGCGGGCAAGGCTTGGCAGTTTTCCCGTCGTGCTGGTATCGGCAACGCCGTCGCTGGAAACCATGGTCAATGCGCAGCAGGGCAAATACCATTACCTGCATTTACCTTCCCGCCATGCGGGCGCGACCATGCCGCAAATCAATATCATCAATCTAAAGCTGACGCCGCCGGAGCGCGGCCGGTTTATTGCGCCGCCCTTGCAGCAGGCACTGGCGGAAACGCTGGCAGCGGGGGAGCAGTCATTGCTGTTCCTCAACCGCCGCGGCTATGCGCCGCTGACGTTATGCCGCACCTGCGGCCACCGTTTTCAATGCCCGTCCTGCGCCGCTTGGCTGGTGGAGCATAAGCGCTTTTCACGTCTGCAATGCCACCACTGCGGCTTTTTGCAGCCGGTGCCGAAAAACTGCCCCAGCTGCAAAGATGAAAACAGCTTCGCCGCCTGCGGCCCCGGTGTGGAGCGTATTCAGGAAGAAGCGCAGGCGCTGTTCCCCGAGGCGCGGACGTTTATATTGGCCAGCGACGTCATTACCAGCCCCGCCATGATCAGCGCCGCCGTGCGCGATATCGAGGAGCGGAAATACGACATTATTATCGGCACGCAAATCATCGCCAAGGGCCACCACTTTCCGGCGCTCACCTGCGTTGGTGTGGTGGATGCCGACCTTGGCCTTGCCGGCGGGGATTTACGGGCAGGGGAGCGCACCTTCCAGTTGCTGCATCAGGTTTCAGGTCGCGCAGGTCGCGCCGCTTTGGCAGGGCGCGTCTTCCTGCAGACCTATATGCCGGAGCAGGGCGTCATCCGCGCGCTCGCCAAAAACGACCGTGATGACTTTTTGAAAGTTGAATCGCGGGAGCGGGAACGGGCGGGCATGCCGCCCTTCGGCCGCCTTGCCGCCGTCATCCTGTCCGGCCCCGATGAAATCAAGCTCGACCAGTTCTGCCGCGCGCTGGCGCAAAAGGCACCGCGTTATGACGATATCCGCGTGCTGGGCCCCGCGCCCGCACCCATGGCCTATTTAAGGGGCAAGCACCGCCGCCGCTTCCTGATAAAGGCGGGAAAGGCCATCCCCCTTCAAAAATACTTGGCGGAATGGCTGGGGGCGGTTAAAGTACCCTCCAGCCTACAAATGAAGACCGATATTGACCCGCAAAGCTTCTTCTGAAGATTCGCAAAGTAGTCAAATAAGTGTTTATTTACAGCCGATTGATTTTTAGATTTGACAGAATACGCCGTTTCCGTCATTCTACTGAACAGCCAAGGTTAACGATTTATTAAGGTGAACATTCATGCTGCACAGCCTCAAAATCCAGATCCTGTTCACCGTCCTTCTGGCCATCGGCTGCATCGCCTCGCATATCTTCGCCAGCGCGGTTCTTGCCGGCGTTTTCGCCTGCGGCCTTGCGGTAATGGTTGTTATCTCCAAAACCGGCGGCGCGGACCATCCGATCAACCAGCTCCGCCGCGCCATTGTTGACGGCAGCCAGAACACCATCCGCCGTCTCCGCGAAAAAGCGACCCAAGCTTCCTAATCCAGAAGCTTCCTAATCCAGAAAATTTCCCTTAAGGCATAAAGACAGTTTTCAAGCGCGCTTTCTTGGGCGCGAATTGCTGCCATTTGTCGATCTCGATATTGAACACCGCCAGGGTGCAGGGCGGGAAGCGGCCGATCTCCTGCGCGGTGGCGCGCGCCATTTTCTCCGCCATATCCTCGAAACCGGGATTATGTCCGACCAGCAGCAACCGCTCGAAACGGTCATCGGCATTGTGGATTTCATCGATGATATTGTCGGGGTCGGCAAGATACAGGCTGCGCTCGAACCGGCTTTCAATATCGGCATCGCCCTCAAACACGATATCCAGCACCAGCCGCGCCGTCTCCCGCGTACGGACGGAGGTGGAGCAGAGCATGAGGTCCGGCTTTAAATTCTGTTCATGCATAAACGCGCCGCAATTTTCCGCCTCCGCAATGCCGCGGGCAGACAAGGGACGGTCATGGTCGTCCATGGCGGGGCCAGCGGGCGCTTCGGCATGGGCGTGGCGGAGTAAATAAATCGTCTTCATTTTTAAGCACTTGTCTGTTAAATGCTGATAGCAGGATATACCAATTCAGGAGCGATTGTCATGCCTGCCGAAAAAGTCGCCGGTCAAGAATATGTCGCCATCATCGATATCGGCTCCAATGCCGTGCGGCTGGTCGTTT
>JBBQWK010000178.1:0-4544 GCA_038210695.1 Alphaproteobacteria bacterium | reverse complement strand
GGCAGGCTTGCCAACTTCGTCAACGGTGAATTGTTCGGCCGCATGACAACGGTGCCCTGGTGCATGTACTTCCCCAATGGTGGCAACGACATTCCGCGTCACCCGAGCCAGCTTTACGAGGCTTGCCTAGAAGGTATCCTTCTCGGCACCATCCTGTTCCTCATGGCCCGCAACCCGAAAATACGCCACAAGGAAGGCATTCTTTTTGGCACGCTGCTTGTCGGCTATGGCTGCTGCCGTGCTTTCATCGAGTACTTCCGAGAGCCGGATTCCCAGCTGGGCCTTTATTTCGGTTACTTTTCCATGGGGCAGATTTTGTGTGTGCCGATGATCCTCGCCGGTGCAATTATTATTCAATATGCGAGAAGCAAACCCGCTGTCCAACCTCCCGCCGCCTGAGGCCCTGACGCCGGCCGCCGAGAAACTTGTTGCCCGCATTAAAGAGGCGGGGCCAGTTTCCGTTGCCGAATTTATGCAGATTGCCGCCAGCCATTATTACGCCGCCCGCGATGCCTTTGGCGTAGAGGGCGATTTCATCACCGCGCCCGAAATCAGCCAGATGTTCGGCGAAATGATCGGTGCCTGGCTAGTGGATAGCTGGATGCAGCTGGGCAAGCCCGCGGCTGTGAAGCTTATCGAGCTGGGGCCGGGCAGGGGCACGCTCGCCGCGGATGTGATGCGGACGATTTCGGCATGGCCGGACTGTAAAGCGGCGTTTTCGCTCCATCTCGTCGAAGCCAGCCCGCTGCTGCGCCAGAAACAGGCGGAACTGCTGATCCGGCACGCGCCGACATGGTACGAAACTCTGGTCGAAGTCCCAGAAGGTCTTTGCTTTATCATCGCCAATGAATTCCTTGACGCTCTGCCGATTGAGCAATTTATAAAAACGTCGCAAGGTTGGCGGGAGAGGGGCGTCGGGTTTGAGGATGGTAAGTTCGTCTTCACGTTGCTCGGTTCTGCCAATGTCCCTGCCGAATTTCTGGATGCACCCGAAAGCAGCATTTTCGAGACCAGCACTGCGAGCCTTGCCGTTATGGCTGAAATTTCCAACCGTCTGGCGCAAAATGGCGGCGCCGCTTTATTGATCGATTACGGCCATAAAAAGCGCGGCATCGGCGATACGCTGCAAAGCCTTCACAAACATCAGTTCAGTCCCGCACTCGCCCATCCCGGGCGGGATGATATTACAGCGCATGTTGATTTCGCCGCCTGTGCCGACGTTGCCGCACCCCTTGTCAATGTCCACGGCCCTGTCAAACAAGGGGAGTTTCTGTCGCGCCTTGGCATCGTCCCGCGTGCGGAAGCACTTGGCGAAAAGGCAGATGATGACCAGCGTCGTTTGATCGAGGCGGCGCTGCGCCGGCTCGTTTCTCCCTCGGCTATGGGGCGGCTGTTCAAGGTCTTGGGTTTGACCGCGAAAGGGAGTAGCATAAAGCCTGCGGGTTTCAGCAAGGGTGACGGCCATGAAGTTTCTGACGACGGATCTTGAAAAATTCAAATGGCTGCGCCACGGCTTTTTCACCCGTATCGGCGGCGCGAGCGAAGGGATTTACGGCAGCCTCAACTGCGCCTTCGGCTCCAAAGACAAGGCCGATATCGTCCAGCTGAACCGCGAAAAAGTCGCTGAGACGCTGGACATTGCGCCGGCAAATATCGTCACCGTCAAACAGGTGCATAGCAACAAAGTCATTACCGTCACAAAAGCCTGGACGCGCGATCAGGCGCCAGAAGCGGATGCTCTGGTGACCGATCAAAAGGGCATTGGCCTTGGCATTTTAACTGCAGACTGCGCGCCTGTATTGTTCGCCGCCAAAAAAGCCCGCATCATCGGCGCGGCTCATGCGGGCTGGAAGGGCGCGATCAGCGGCGTTCTGGAATCCACAATCAAAGCCATGAACGATCTTGGCGCTAAGACCGAAGAAATTACTGTTGCTATCGGCCCCTGCATCGGCCCGCAGTCCTACGAAGTCAGCGATGATTTCATCAAGCCATTTCTGGCGCAGGATGCCAGTAATGAAAAATTTTTCAAAAAGGCAGACAAGGCAGGCCACCTGATTTTTGATCTGCCGGGCTATGCGGTCAGCCGGATTCGTGCCGCCGGTGTCGAAAATATCATCGACCTCAAGCAGGATACGCTGACAAATGAGTCCGCCTATTTCAGCTACCGCCGCGCAACGCAGCGGCAGGAGCCGGATTACGGCCGCCAAATCTCCGTTATCGCGATACGCTGATTATTTTATGGCAATAAAAAATGCCGATTAAGCGCGTGGTTTTTGCGCGTTGCGTCACGTATGATGTTCTTCGTTAAAAACATCTGCGCGACCATGGGCGAAAAGAAAATGAAGCTGATTTCCTGCACGAGCAACCAGCCGCTGGCGGAAGCCATTTCCGCTTATCTGGGCATTCCGCTGACCGAAGCCAACGTCAAGCGCTTCGCGGATCAGGAAATTTTCCTCGAGGTTCTCGACAACGTGCGGGGGGAGGATGTTTTTGTCATCCAGTCCACCTGCTATCCTGCCAATGACCACCTCATGGAAATGCTCATCATGATTGATGCGCTGAAGCGCGGTTCCGCCAAGCGCATCACGGCTGTCATGCCTTATTTCGGCTATGCGCGGCAGGACCGCAAAACCACGGCGCGTTCGCCTATTTCCGCCAAGCTTGTCGCCAACCTCATCACCACCGCCGGTGCCGACCGTGTGCTTACGATGGATTTGCATGCAGGCCAGATTCAAGGTTTCTTTGATATTCCGGTCGACAACCTTTTTGCCGGCACTCCCGTTTTCACGCCCTATGTACAGAAGATGAAAACCGGCCCCGTGACCATCGTCTCGCCGGACGTCGGCGGCGTGGTGCGCGCGCGCGCCTTTGCCAAGCGCCTTGATGCCAACCTTGCAATCATCGACAAGCGCCGCGAAAAAGCCGGTATTTCGGAAGTCATGCATGTCATCGGCGAAGTCGCTGGCCATGATTGTATCCTCATCGACGACATGGTGGATTCCGCGGGCACCATCTGCAATGCCGCCGATGCGCTGATGAAGAATGGTGCCACTTCCGTCCGCGCCATATGCTCCCACGGCGTCTTTTCGGGCTCCGCGGTCGAGCGTATTGAAAAATCCGCCATGACAGAAATGCTGGTCACGGACAGTATTCCGGCCACTGAAAAGACGAAATCGTCCAAGAAAATCAAATATTTGACGATTGCGCCGCTGATTGCCGAGGCGATTTTGCGGATTTCGGAAGAACGCTCGGTTTCTTCTCTGTTCGATACTGTGCCCAAAAGCGGCTAGACATAATCCGAAAAGCCTTGCAATTTGGCGTTTTTCCGTTATTTATACCTGTCCCTAAGGCAGCACCCCTGGAGGCTGATTAGGGAATAAATACAATCATAAAAACAAGGAATTCGAAGATGTCCAAACATAAAACAGCGCTCGCGGCGGAAGCACGTGCGAAGGCCGGTAAGGGGGCCGCCCGTGCAGTTCGTCGTACCGGTCAGATTCCGGCAGTTATTTACGGTGACAACAAAGAACCCGTTCTGGTGTCGGTCAACGGCAAAGAACTCGGTCTCGCTCTCGCGAAAAAAGGTTTCTACACGCAGCTTTGCGACCTGACGGTCGATGGCACGAAACACCTCGTCCTGCCGCGCGATGTGCAGGTCGATCCGGTTTTTGACCGTCCCGAACACGTCGACTTCCTGCGCGTCTCGGAAAAAACCATCATCCGCGTATCTGTTCCCGTCCGCGTTGCGAACGAGAAAGCCAGCCCCGGCATCACCAAGGGCGGCGTTGTCAACCTTGTGCGCCATGAAATCGAAGTCTTCGTCAAGGCAACCGACATTCCCGATGAATTCATCGCGGATCTGACGGGCCTCGATGTCGGCTACAGCCTGCACGTCGAAGACCTGAAGCTCGGCAAAGACATTACGCCGGCAAGTCAAGGCAACTTCACCATCATCACGCTCGTCGCGCCGTCCGCGATGAAATCGGATGATGATGCAACGGCCGCCGTTCCCGGCGCCGATGCTGCTGCCGCTCCTGCTGCCGGCGCTGCTGCTCCTGCCGCTGCGAAAGGCGCTGCTGCTCCTGCCGCTGCTGCGAAGGGCGCCGCTGCTCCTGCTGCTGCAAAAGGCGCTGCACCTGCTGCCGCCAAGAAGAAGTAACGGATAAGGATAAGTTGGTATGCGGCTCTTTGTCGGATTGGGCAATCCGGGCAAGCAATACCAGCTTAACCGCCACAATATCGGGTTTATGGCGCTCGACATCATCGTCGAGCGCCATAAATTTTCCGGCTGGTCCAAGAAGTTCCAAGGTGAACTTTCCGATGGCGTGCTGGATGGCGAAAAAGTACTTCTGCTCAAGCCGCAGACTTTCATGAATTTATCCGGCCAATCCGTGCAGGGCGCGGCGGCCTTCTACAAGATAAAGCCCGAAGATATCGTCGTCTTTCATGACGAGCTGGACCTTGCCCCCGGCAAGATCCGTATCAAGAAAGGCGGCGGCGCGGCGGGGCACAACGGCCTTCGCTCCATCGACGAACACCTCGGC
>JBBQWK010000177.1:0-4565 GCA_038210695.1 Alphaproteobacteria bacterium | reverse complement strand
GCTGAATGGGGTCAGTATGGCGCAGCACACGCATGGCCGCAACCTTCAGCAGTTCATTCGCAAGGATAAGCAGGTCGCGCTTGACCCGTGCCTTCCGCGCCTGCCACGCGGAGCCGCCGAGGCGGTCCAGTACCGCACCGTTTTCCGCCGCGCCGTAGCGGGACAGCACATCAAGGTTTTCGACGGGAACAAACAGCTTGTCGCCGCCGGCATAAATCAGCTTCAGGCAGTCATGCGGCACGCCATCAACAACGAGGGTTTCCAGCTTTTCAAACTGGCCGACGCCGTGGTCTTCGTGAACGACAAAATCGCCTTCGTGCAACTGGCTGATTTCAAAAATAAACGCATCGCTTTTCTTTTTCTTCTTGGTCGTGCGCGACAGCCGGTCGCCGAGCATATCCTGCTCCGTCAGCACCGCGCGCTTGTCTGTCTCGAAACCATGCGCAAGACCGAGGACAGAAATGGAAAGTTTGGCCTTCGTGTCGCCGTTGTCGACAACCTCGATATTCGCCAACCCCTGCTGTTCGAGGATAAGCTTCAAACGGTCGCGGGATCCGTTGCTGTAGGCCGCGAGCATCACCGCGTGCCCTGTGCGGCTCAGCTTTTCGACATGTTCCTTGATAACGCCATAAAGGTCACCGGCGCTTTGCGCGCGGATATCGCCGAAATCGCGGCCCTTGCGTGCGCCGGCATCTTTCTGCCCCGGTGCAGGCGCGAAGGGGTTGAGGTCGATGACTTCGTGCGTGCCAAGGCGCTCTACCCATTCATGCGGGCCCATATAGAGCAGGTTCATCGGCACGGGGCGGTAGGCCATGCTCTGCGTTGATTCAGATTTGCCTTTTTTCTTCTTCGTCTGCTCCGCCTCCAGCATCACGCGGCGGGCGCTGTAAAGATCGTCAATCTGCTGCAGGCGGGATTCGCGTGACTGTTCCGTCTGGTAATCCAGCGTCACAATCGCATCCGGCACATAATCGAAAATCGTTTCCAGCTGGTCGTAGTACAGCGGCAGCCAGTGCTCCATACCCGCATGTTTGCGCGCGGCGGAGATAGATTCATACAACGGGTCATCATCCCGTATCGCGCCGAAGAGTTCTCGGTACCGGGCGCGGAAGGTGGCGATAGCTTGCTCGGTCAGCAGCACTTCCGACACCGGGTACAGCGCAAGCTCCGCCCTGTCTTCCGTCGTGCGCTGCGACAGCGCATCGAAGGCGCGTATATTCTCGATTTCGTCGCCGAAGCAGTCGATACGCAAGGGGTCAAGCGAGCCGGAGGGGAAAATATCGATCAGCCCGCCGCGCAAGGCGTACTCCCCCGCCTCCCTCACTGTTTCAGTGCGGTGATAGCCGTTGGCCACCAGAAAACTTTGCAGCGCCTTCTGGTCGATGTTCTCGCCCTTGCGGGCTGTGAAAACAGAATTCTTTAAAAGCTGCTGCGGCGGAATGCGCTGGGTCGCGGCGCTGATGGTCGTCAAAACGATGAGGGGCTTTTTGGAATTGCGGTGCAGCAGGCGCGACAGGGTTTTAAGTCGCTCTCCCACCACCTCCGCGGTTGGCGAAATGCGGTCGTAGGGCAGGCAGTCCCAGGCGGGGAAGCGCAGCACTTCCACATCCGGCGCGAAGAAGGTCAGCGCCTCGTAAATTTCTTCAAAATGCACATCGTCGGAAGTGACATGGAGGACAGGGATGGATGACTTGCGGGCGGTTTCCGCCAAAAAAACTGAATCGTACCCCTCCGGCACGCCGAAAAGGGGGTACCGGTCTGCTTTGCGTTCTGTTTTCGCGGGACTGGTGGTCGTCATGCTTGTCCCTGTTTTTCTTCAGTCTTATCGCATCAGGCGGGGTAAAAAGCCATCAAAAGCCGCACCACTTTATTATCTTCCGCGGGCGGCACGGGCTCCTGCCCCGTGATCCAGTTATATATGTCAGGATCGCTGTTGTTCAAGAAACGGTCGTAAAGCTCCAGTTGTTCCGCGTCAAATGCGGGCATATGCGCATCGGCAAAGCGGCCGAGCAGCAAATCCACCTCGCGCGTGCCCCGGTGCCAGCTGCGGAACACCATCTGCTTGCGTTTTATGGATATATTGTCCTCGACGGGAATTTCGTGCATATTCGACCTGTTCAAAACAAGGGATAACATATGGCCTCGAAGAATTTCTTCAAAGACAATTTTGTGCTCATTATCGGTCTGGCACTTCCGGTGCTGCTGATGTTCGGCTTCATGATCGCCAGCAGCCTGCCGAATGCCTTGGGCGATCCGCCCAAATACGACCTTATTTTCACGACGACCGACAGCACTAATTCCAGCACCACGCCGGTTTCGGTCAAGCTGACGGTTGATAAAGACGGCGTCCTGAAAGCGCAATACACAAAAACCCCCGTCAACGCGAACAACAATGGCGCGAGCTATTACTACAATGCGTGGAAAAAAATCTACGTTTATGAAGCTGCGACGCAAAAGGTAAAAGAACTCCCCTTCCCCTACCCTGCCGATATGGACAAAATGACCGGCACAACCGAAGAAGTTGTGGAGGCGACGAAGGGTTACAAGCTCGACACCAATCTTGAATCGCCGGATGGCTATACAATGTCTTATGACGGCTACAGCCGCAGCGGCTTTGTGGGCGAATTGTTCGTCGGCGGCCGTTACGGAAGTGAAATGCGCCTGCGCAAGGGCAGCAGCTCCTTCCCGCTGACGCCGCTGAACAGCCAGTCGCCGTTTTATTACGGCAGCGCCGATTTCGTTGGCTGGGCGACAGGTAAAAACCAATGACGATGAAGCAGGACGCCATCGCCGATATCGTCAGCACCGCCAAGCGTCACGAAATTACGCTGGATGAAATTGCCGCCGCCATGAAAGGCAGCGTCGAATTCAAGGTAGAACAATCCAGCGGCATCCTCGGCCGGTTGTTCGGCTATATCGGCGGATTATTTGTTTTCGCGGGTCTGGCCATTTATATCGGCATGCAGTGGGATCACCTTAATTCCGCCGCGCGCATTATTTTGACTCTCGGCCCCGGTTTCTGCGCCTTCGTCATGGCGATTGTCTGTTGTGATGATGCACGCTTTGAAAAGGCGGCAACGCCCCTGTTTCTCGTCGCGGCAATTCTCGAGCCTGTCGGCATTCTGGTGACCTTGAAGGAGTTTGCCCATGGCGGCGACCCCGCTTATGGCCTGCTGTTCCTGCACTTCACCATGGCTTTGCAGCAGGGTTGCGCGTTTTACGCCAAGCAGCGCACACTGCTGGCGCTTACCACCATTTACTTCACGCTCGGTTTCTTTGCCATCTCCTTTGACCTGCTCAACATTAACGAGCATCTCATCGGTCTTGTCATCGGTTCCTCATTGCTTTGCATCGGCTGGGCGCTTGACCAGTCGCGGCACAAGCCGCTGGCTGGCCTTGTCTACTTCTTCGGCTCCGGTCTGTTCCTTGGCACCTCCTACGACTGGCTGAACAACAAGGCAGGGGAATTCCTTATCCTGCCGCTGGCCTGCGCCACCATTTTCCTCAGCACGGTCGCACGGTCGCGGGCACTTCTGGTGGTGGGTTCCATCACCCTGCTCTGCTACGTCGGGGATTTCATGTATGACCACTTCAAAGACAATCTGGCAGGGCCAGTCGGCCTGATGCTGATCGGCTTTATGCTGATCGGCTTCGGTGCGATTGCCGTGCGCATCAACAACAAGTACATCCGCGAAAGCCGGTAAATCCCCGTGACCAGCCGGCCCTTCGTTCTTGACCCGCTTTTCCAGTCGACAAAGACCGTGCAGGGCGTTGGCCCCCGCATGACCAAGCTGCTGGAAAAAGTCGCGGGGCCGATGATATCGGACCTGTTCTGGCATCTGCCCGCCGGCGTCATCGACCGCCGCTACAGCCCGCCTCTGCGTGATGCAAAGCCGGAAGGCGTCGCAACGCTTGTCCTGCGCATCGAAGACCACATGCCGCCGAAGCGACAGGGCCTGCCCTATCGCGTCAAGGCGACAGACGGCACGGGCTGGATTGATATTACTTTTTTTAACGTGCAGGGCGACTACCTTGAACAAACGCTGCCGGTCGGTGAAACCCGCGTGGTCAGCGGCAAGCTGGAATTTTACGGCGGCTACTTGCAAATGCCGCATCCCGACTACATAACAACCGAACTGCTGCGCGACCAGATTCCCGCGATCGAACCGGTTTATCCGCTGACCGCAGGCCTGACCCAAAAAGTTTCCCTGAAAATCATGCGCGGCGCGCTGGCACGGATACCGGTGCTGGAAGAATGGCTCGACCCTGCGCATCAGGCGCGGGAAAACTGGCCACGCTGGCACGAGGCGTTGAAGGGCGCGCATAACCCTGCGGATGAAGCCGACCTGTCACCCCTCAGCATCTCCCGCCAGCGCCTTGCCTATGACGAACTGCTGGCCAACCAGCTGACCATGGCGCTGGTGCGCCAGAACCAGAAGCGGCAGATGGGCCGCGTGCTGAACGGCAGCGACGAATTATTTGAAAAGGCTCTAAAGGCTTTTTCTTTCGAGCTGACCAACAGCCAGAAACTGGCCGTCGAAGAAATTCGCGCCGATATGCGCCTG
>JBBQWK010000176.1:0-4571 GCA_038210695.1 Alphaproteobacteria bacterium | reverse complement strand
ATCATGCGCATGACGGTGCCGATGAAGAGGCCGATGAACGCTTCCGACAGCAGCAGCGTAATCATATCCGCCGTGTTGTTGGGCAGGGGCGGCAGGTTGGGGGACAGGAAAGGGGTCAGCACCAGCGTCATGCCAAGCGCGAAATGCAGGCGCGTCTGCGGGTTGACGAAGGTATCGCCTATGCCGGGCATGACCATCAGGGCCATGCCAAGGCGCATGAATATCAGCATGAAGGCGGTGACGTTGCCGGCGACGATCTCGTTGAGGAGGGATTGCATGAGGCGTCGCCCCTATCCCATGCCGATGATTTTATCGGCGATCTTTTCCATGAAGTGCGACATGGCCTGCGCGAAGATAGGGAACAGCAGGAAGATGGAGAGGTAAATCGCCATCATTTTGGGAACGAAGGCGAGGCTGGTTTCCTGGATTTGGGTGAGCGCCTGAATAAGCGCCACGATAAGCCCGACGACAAGGCCGATCATCATGATCGGCGCCGACAGCTGGATGGTAAGGACTATGGCTTCCCTTGCGAAGTCGATGACTTCCTGCTCGTCCACCTTAAAGGCTCCTGAAAGAGGGCACCTTTAAATAGAGGTGCGCATGATCTGGTCATAAGCTTGCACCACGCGGTCGCGCACCGCAAGCACTGTATTCAGCGCCATTTCGGCGTTGTTCAGGGCCTGCATGACGTCTGTCATATCCGCCTTGCCGACGAGGGCCTGGGCGGAGACTTTTTCGGAATTGTGCTGGGCGTCCATGGCGGAGGTGAGAGACTGTTTCAGCACATCGCCGAAGGAGGGGGCATTGGCATCTGTCACAGCGGTGACTTCATTGCCTTGCGCCGCTTTCATGGTGCTGAGGTAGGCTTTTGATGCGTCGATAGCGTTTGCCATATTTTATTTCTCCTTAACCGCGCAGCAGGTCGATTGTTTTCATCAGCATCGTGCGGGACATTTCGATAACGCCGAGGTTCGCTTCATAAGAGCGCTGCGCTTCGCGCATATCGGCCATTTCCAGCATCGGGTTCACGTTCGGCATTTTGACGTAGCCATCGGGGCCGGCGGCCGGATGGCTGGGGTCATACTTCATAATAAAGGGGGCGGTATCCAGCGTCGGCGGGTTGATTTCAACTTCTTTGGTGCCGTCTTCGCGGTTCAGGATGTTCTTGAAGGTGGCGATCTGGCGCTGGTAGGGGTTATCGGATGCGGTCTTGCCGGTGGTTTCGGCGTTGGCCATGTTCTCCGAAATGATCTTCATGCGGGCGCCTTGCGCCTTCATGCCTTTTGCAGCCTGTTCCATCGACTTGACGAGATCCATTGATGTAACCCCTTAACCCTTAAAGTGCTTAACTGGACTTGATAGAAGTTTTCAGCATCTGCATGTTTCGCATGTATAAATTCGATGCGAAGCTGTGATCCGCGAAGTTGGCGTTCATTTTCAGCAGCTGTTCTTCGATCACCACGGAATTTCCTGCCGGGGCAGTTTCGTAGTTGTGCTTGGAATTTTTGGCCGGTGTGCCGTCGCCGCTGGCAGTGGAGCCGCCGGCGGTCAGGTGCATCGGGTTGGTGGTGGCAAGGCCGGTGGAGCCGCCGCCAGCCGAGGACAGTGAAAGCGTTGATGTCGAATGGTTCAGCAAGCCCTTGAAATCAAAGGGCGCAATGTCTTGCGGCTTATAGCCGGGCGTATCCGCGTTGGCGATGTTTTGCGACAGGACCTGCTGACGGTGTTCCGTCCAGTCCATCTTCTGCAGCAGCGCCGACATTAATCCGAGATCTTGCGTGGTCATCTGAAGTTCTCCCTCACCTATTACATATGCAACTGCCGTGCCATGTAACAACCCCCCGGTCGTGCTTAAAAGATAGCACAAAAAACCGATCTCACGAGCGTAACATTATTAGTGTTAACGATTTGTAAACTTTTGCCGCCTTGAAACTTTTGCCGCCTTGAAACTTTTGCTAGACTTGACCCATGGTCAATATCCTCGACGATGATGCCGACAAGAAACCCATGCCGCCCGAAGAGGGGCGGCGCATGGCTGTCGCGCTCAAAAAATATGGAATTGACGATGGCGCCATCCCCAAGATCATCGCTTCCGGTTACGGCAAACTGGCGGAGCAGATTGTGGAGCTGGCCTTCCGCAACGGCGTCAAGGTGCGGGAGGACAAGGCGCTGGCCGAAATCCTCACCGCCATGGGGGAGACCAGCGAAATCCCTTCCGAAGCCCTCGTCGCGATTGCGGAAATCCTCGCTTATGTTTACAAAATGAACCAAACCTATCAAGCTGTAGGACAGCAAAAGGATGATGCCGATGAGCCGACATATGGGGCCTGAAGTGACCGCCGCCGAACTCGCCAAACGGATGAAAACCGTGACCGATTACGTGCGCGACTGCGAGCGCCGCGTCAGCCTTGGCGAAATTATGGAGCTCGACGGCCTCGACCGCAATGTGATGGAGCTGTGCGACGCCATCGCCTCGCTGCCGAAGGACGATAGCGTCAGCCTTGAAAGGCAGATGTCCAGCCTCATCGAAAATCTTGAGACGCTGGCGGATGCCATGCGCATCCAGCAGGATAAAGTCGCCGCCGAAGAAGAAGGCAAAGCCTGATGGATACGCCCACACTTTTAAAGTTTTTCTCCGCCTTCGCTTTCGTGATGTCCCTGATGTTCCTGCTGTCCTGGGGGCTGAAGCGCCTGGGCCTTGCCGGCACCAGCCTGTTGCCGAACGGCAAGCGCCGCCTGCGCATCGTTGAAACCCTGCCGCTGGATATCCGCCGCAAGCTGGTCATCGTGCGCCGTGACAATAAAGAGCATCTCCTCATCCTCGGCCCCACGGGCGAGACGGTGGTGGAGGCAAATATTCCCGTTGATGAAAACATCATCGACCTTCCCGCAATGAAAGAGCCCAAGAATGCCGAAGCTTAAGTCGTTGCTGACGAAATCTGCCGTACCCTTGCTGGGCCTTATGGCGCTGGCGCTGCTGTTTATGCCGTCCCATACCTTCGCGCAAAGCCTGACCTTAAATTTGGGCGGGGATGCCACGGGTGGTGCAGCGGGCGCTGCGAATGGCGGCGGCTCCGTCGCGTCCCGCGTTATCCAGATGGTAACGCTGCTGACCGTCCTGTCGCTCGCGCCCTCGATTTTAATGATGATGACGTCCTTCACGCGCATCGTCGTGGTGCTGTCGTTCCTGCGCACCGCCATGGGCACGCAGCAGACGCCGCCGAACACGGTGCTGATCAGCCTTGCCATGTTCCTGACGCTGTTCATCATGATGCCGACCTTTCAGGCGTCGTATGACCAGGGCCTGAAGCCGCTGATGAACAACGAAATCACGGAAATTGACGGCTTCCAGAAAGCGGTGCTGCCTTTCAAGCAGTTCATGCTGAAGCACACGCGCGAAAAAGACCTCGCGCTGTTCATGAACCTCTCCAAAACCGATGTCAAAAAAATCACCGATCCCGCCGTCGATACGCCGATGCAGGTCGTGATCCCGAGCTTCATGATTTCGGAACTGCGGCGCGCCTTTGAAATCGGCTTCCTGATATTCCTGCCGTTCCTTGTCATTGATATGGTGACGTCATCCATCCTCATGTCGATGGGTATGATGATGCTGCCCCCCGTCATGATCGCCCTGCCATTTAAAATCATCTTCTTCGTGCTGGTAGACGGCTGGTACCTCATCTCCGGCTCGCTGGTGCAGAGTTACGGGGCGGGATAATCAACAGCCAGCCTCCAAATCAACTCCAAGTACCGGCAGAGCCATGGGTAAAAAAGAAGACAAAGACGCGCAGTTCTGGATTGTCGTGGCGGTGGTGCTGGTGATCATTGTTGCCAACGTGCTGTATTACAACCGTGACTCGCCCTCCATGACCTGCTGGAAATTCGGGCCGTTCTTTGATGAAATGGCCTGCGTCGCGTCGGGCCATACGCCGCATTGATTTTATTTTTATCCGGGGAGAAGACGGCATGCCTGTAACCCTCGACGAACCGCTGGCGACAAAGCCCGTGACCCTGCAGCAGGAGACGGACGAGCAGTTCGCCGCCCGCGTCGCGCCGGAACTGAAAAACCTCGAGCAGTTACGCGAAGAAAAATATGCCGATTACATGTGGCGGCGCAAAACCGGCATGATGATCGGCACGCTGCTGACGCCGCTGACGGGCTATGTCGACTGGCTGTTTGCCTTTAGCGACCGTGTGACGTCCTCCTCCGACAATCACGGCTTTGGCCTTACCTTTATCGTCTGGGGCGCCATCTGGGCCTGGGTGGTGGTGCCGAAGCGCGCCTATGTGAAAAGCTATAAGCAGAGCATTTTGCCGCAAGTGGCGCGCGTGCTGGGGCTGACCAGCTACGACATGAACGGCGTCATACCGTTGAGCGAGCTGCTGAACAGCGGCATTTTGCCATCGCATGACGTGTATGATTCCGAGGATTATTTCGAAGGTAACTACAAAGGCGCGCAGCTTCGGCTGGCGCAGGTCACCTTCAAGCGGGAGGAGCGTGATGGCAAGCGCACGCGCTATGTCACCGTGTTCAAGGGCCTCGCCCTCATGATCGGCCTGCCGAAGCCGAA
>JBBQWK010000175.1:0-4645 GCA_038210695.1 Alphaproteobacteria bacterium | reverse complement strand
TCTCATCACGTTTAGCGTGCAGCGGCAGCGATGCCGCGACGTGACATTGCCATGAATGCCATGAACCGGCTGTTTTTCAGCCTGCGGGCAAAAATGCTGACCTCCCTGCTACTGGTGGCGCTGGCGGATATTTTGTTTTATGCGGAACCCAGCGGCTGGGGCTGCGGCGTGTTTGCCTTTTGCCTGCTGGCGCTGGTCGCGGCCTCGCAGCAGCAGGCCTTGAAAACCTGGGGCGGAAAGGCCGTCGCCTTTCTCTCCGCCACGCTGGCGGCGGATATGGTAGCGGAACCCGGCATTTTAAGCGTGTTAAGCTTTTGCCTGTCTCTCCTGACGCTGCTGATGCTGCAGAAACGCCAGCATCTACTTTCCGCGCCGCTATGGATCAAGGATATTGGCCGATTTCTAGCGCATGTGCTGAAAATCTGGAACCACAAACTGTTCCGGCTTTCCGCCATTCTCAAGAAACGCCGCTGGAACCAGAAGTTGAAATCCGTGCGGCGCATGGGGCATATCGCCCTGCCCTTTGCCCTCGCCGTCGTCTTCGCCTTTTTATTTGCACAAGCCAATCCCGTATTGATGCAGGCGTTGGAAAAATTCGACTGGACGTTGGCGCTCGATATGCTGTCCCCCTACCGCTGGTTCTTTTGGCTGTGGAGCGGGGCTTTTATCTGGGCCCTTTTGCGACCGCGCTTTTCCCTCGCCAAACCCGCCAAGGCGGGGACGGAAATAAATATCGATGCCTTGGTCAACCGCACATCCATTGTCCTCTCCCTGATCCTTTTTAACCTGCTGTTTGCGCTGCAGAATGCGCTTGATCTGGCCTACCTGTGGCGGCGCCAAACCTTGCCGGGCGGGATGAACTATGCGGAATATGCCCATGCCGGTGCCTATCCGCTCATCGCCACGGCCTTGCTGGCCGGCGCTTATGTGCTGGTAACTTTCGGCAATGGCGGTGGCAAATATCAGTCTCCCCTCGCCCGCCAGCTGGTCTATGCGTGGATCGCACAGAATATTTTCCTCGTCCTCTCCGCTATTGACCGGACGTTGCATTATATCGACGCCTATTCACTCACCTGCTTGCGTGTTGCGGCACTGATCTGGATGGGTCTTGTCGCCTTCGGTCTTTTGACACTTGTGGTGAAGGTCGCTTGGAATCGCAGCAACCTCTGGCTTATCAACATCAACGCGCTGGCGCTGGCGGCGGTGGTTTATGCCTGCTGCTTTTTTAATTTCGTCGGGTTCATTGCAAACTATAATGTGGCATCCGCTCACATCGCCGGCACCGACACGCAACAGCTGGACATTCCCTACCTCGAAAGCCTTGGCTGGCAAGCGGCTCCTGCCCTTCGCTGGTATGCAGCACATACGCCTTTACCCTCCTTTGCAGCGAACGAAGCAAATAAGGCAGCGGGAAGGCTGGACGCCGAACTTGCCAAAACCGTGAAAAACCACTGGCAGGGCTGGACGTTACTGCGCCAGCTGTACCTTCAGGACGTCGGAATTTCGCCGCAGCCTTGATTTGACCCGGCGGGTAATTTTGAATAGATTATGGGTCAAGAAGGAAAGCCACATGGCAAAGCAGATTCTGGTCGTCGACGATGACCTCCACATTCGCGAAGTCGTCGTGTTTGCGCTTGAAAAAGCCGGCATGCGCACGCTGCAGGCGTCGGATGGCATGGAGGCGTTGAAAATCTTCACCGCCGCAGCGCCGGACCTTATCATTCTCGATATTTCGATGCCGGAGCTTGACGGCCTCGAGGTCTGCCGCCAGATCCGCAAGAAGAGTGATACGCCGATTTTATTCCTCTCCTCCCGCGACGAGGAGATTGATAAAATTTTAGGGTTGGAGCTGGGCGGCGATGATTACGTGACCAAGCCCTTCAGCCCCAGGGAACTCATCGCCCGCGTCAACGCGATTTTAAAGCGCAAGACCGGCGGCCAGCTGCCGAACCCTAGTCACAAGCTGACACAAGGCAATATCACCATGGACACCGCCAGCTACACCGCGCGCTGCGGCGACAATACCGTGCCGCTGACGGCGACAGAATTTTCGCTGCTGCTGGCACTGTTCCGCCACCCCGAAAAAGTCTTTACGCGCGACGAGCTGATGAACCACGCCTATGATGCCAATATTACCGTCAGCGATCGCACTATCGACAGTCATATCCGCCGTATCCGCGGCAAGTTCGCGTCTTGCATTTCGGGCGACGTTATTGTGACCAATCACGGCATCGGCTATAAGCTAGGACCATGTATATAGTGCAGAAATTAAAAGCGGGCTTCCGGCTGCATACTGTTTTTGCTGGTATTCTGCTGTTCGTGCTGCTGCTACCCCTCAGCGGCGGTTATTTTTTCCGCATCTACGAGAACGAGCTGGTGCGCCAGACTGAAGCGGAACTGATCGCGCAAGGCGTATTCATTTCCGCCATATATAAAGACAAGCTGGAGGCACCAAAGGGCTACGGCAACCTCATCGGCCCCATGCCGCGCGACGCGGAGGAGAAATTCAAGCCTTTCCCGCCGTTGCTGGACTTGCGCACCGCCGATATTTTAAGACCCCGCGGAGATGCCGAAAAACCGGCAGAGCCTGCGAAGAAATTCGAACTTGATACCGGTAACCGCATCCTTCCCATGCTGGAGGACGCAAAACTCAGCACGCTTGCCAGCATGCGCATTTTGAACCCGCAGGGTATTGTCATTTCCGGCGTCAGCGAAATCGGCATGTCCCTTGCCGGCGCAACCGAGGTGGCGCACGCGCTGCGCGGCGAATATGCCAGCGTTCTGCGCCAGCGCATCAGCAATGATCCGCGCCCGCCTCTCGCCAGCCTGAGCCGTGGCACGGACGTACGTGTTTTCATCGCCCTGCCGATTGTACAGGACGACCGCGTTATCGGGGTTGCCTATCTTTCGCGCTCGCCGCGCAATATATTGAAGGCATTGTATGAGGAGCGCGAAAGCGTTTTCCTTGCAGGCCTGTTCATTTTGTTCATGACCGGTATTATTGCCTGGATCCTCAGCGCCACCATCGGCCGCCCATTGCGCGACCTGAAGCGCGCGGCGCTACAGCTGGCTGCCGGCGACCGCGACCGGCCCAAACTCCCCTCCCCGCCAATCGAGGAACTGGCCTCGCTCGTCGATAGTTTCGAGAAAATGTCACTGACCATCGATGCGCGGTCCGAATACATCCGCAGCTTCGCCATGCATCTGGCGCATGAATTCAAGACTCCGCTTACCGCCATTCAGGGCGCGATCGAACTGCTGAATGACCATCCGGAAGACATGAGCCGCGACCAGCGCGCCCGTTTCCTTGAGAATATCTCGAAAGATACCGACCGCCTTAAAAAACTCGTCTCCCGACTGCTGGAACTGGCGCGTGCGGATGTAATGCAGCCGGGCACCGACCAGTGCGACGCCGCGGCGCTGCTGGCGGCAGTGGCGCGCAAACACCCCGATAAAATTAAGCTATCCCTGCCTGCAGAGCCTTTGGTTGCCGCAATCGGCGGCGATATTCTTGAAACGGCACTGCTCAATATTGTCGACAACAGCCTGCAGCAGGGCGCCAGCCTTGTCGCCATTACCGCGAAGGTGGGCGATGCCGTGGTGATTGACATTGCCGATGACGGCCCCGGCATTTCAGACGGCAATGCTGCGCGGCTGTTCACGCCGTTCTTCACGACGCGGCGAGAAACCGGCGGCACGGGGCTGGGTCTTGTCATCACCCGTTCCCTGCTGCGCGCGCATGGCGGTGAAATCGAGTACATCAAACCGGAAAAAGGCGCGAATTTCAGGATAACGCTTAAATCTGCCTGATTTTAACCTTGCGCCGTTAATGCCTGCGGGGGCATTATCCCCCCATGAAACTCAAACCCACGCTGCATTTTATTTTGCTCACCGCCTGCCTCGATTCTTTCGGGCTCGGTTTTATCATTCCCAACCTGCCGGATGTTGTGCGGCGGTTCGAGCCGGACCAGACCGTCGTAAACCTGTACTACGGGTTTTTCATTGCCGCCTATGCCGCCTGCCAGTTCATCGCCTCCCCCATCCTCGGCGCGCTGTCGGACAAATATGGCCGCCGTCCGATCCTGCTTGTCTCCCTTGCCTTCTCGGCGGTGGATTATTTGTTCATGGCCTATGCGCCGACGCTGATGCTGCTTTTCCTCGGCCGCATTATTTCGGGCCTGACGGGCGCGAACATTGCCGTTGCCAATTCCTATATCAGCGATATTTCAACGGAAGACCAGCGCGCTGCCTACTACGGCAAGCTTGGGGCGGCCTTCGGCCTCGGCTTCATCATCGCGCCGGCGATGGGGGGATTGCTTGGCGCGCACTATGGGCCGACCGCGCCTTTTCTGGCGGCGGCGCTGTTTTGCGTCATCAACTTCCTGTTTGGTATTTTCGTGATGCCGGAATCGCTGCCGGTGGAAAAACGGCGGGAACTGAACTTACGGGATTTTCATCCGCTGAAATCTATGGTCAAGTCTTTCCGCCTGTCGCCGCTTTTGATTGCGGTCTATTCGCTGTATTTCCTCGCAGGGCAGGTTTATCCCAGCATCTGGACGCTTTATACCCAGTATAAATTTCACTGGAGCGTGCTGGATGTAGGCCTGTCGCTCGCCTTCTTCGGTGTCCTGATGATTTTTATGCA
>JBBQWK010000174.1:0-4662 GCA_038210695.1 Alphaproteobacteria bacterium | reverse complement strand
TGGCCACCTACGCGCACCTTGCCGCCAAGCTTCTCCGCGATGCCGCGACCTTCTTCCGCAATGTCGGCGCGCAGAACGAGCCCTTGCGCGAGCAGATGAACGACAACGCCTCCGTCTATGATCAAGTCGCTGATCTGGTTGAGAAAGACCCCGGCGGCATTCTTGACCTTGGCGCTGAAGAAAACAAGAAGAAGTAAGCTTCTTCCCGAAACCCTGAAATATTGAATCGTTTTTGTACCGGAGCGCCTTTGCGCCCTGCTTTGATATGGCCAAATCGGGCCGCGGTTTGCTATGCTGGTTTTTGGGTTACTAGGGTTTAGCATTGGAGCCGGTTACGATTAAACCGGCGGGGGTTTCATGGGTATTCTGTCACGCGCCGGCACGCGCAAAATGAACACGCGTTCGCGTCACGCCAAGCAGCCGCTGCTTCCTGCCTACATGCAAAGTTTCATCGCCCACCGCCTGACCGACCTTGGCGGCGCGGGTTTTGCCGCCCTTGGCGCGGCGCTGTTTCTGGCGCTGGCGACCTATAATGCGCAAGACCCCTCATTGAACACCGCGGGCTCCAGCGATACCGTGCATAATATTTTTGGCCGTTCGGGTTCGTATAGCGCGGATATTCTGCTGCAGACGCTCGGCTTTGCCTCCTACCTTCTCGCGACCGCCTTTATTGTTTGGGGCTACCGCATTATCAAGCGTAAGCCCGTGCCGTCGTTTGGCTTCCGCCTGCCCGCCTTGATTTGCGCCGTGCTGTTTGGCGCGATTGCGCTGGCGCGCGTGCCGTCGCCGCATACCCTTGGCATCGGCTCCTACATGGGCGGCAGCGCGGGCGCGCTGATTTTCGCCGGCATCGGCAACCACCTGCAGGGCTGGCTGGGCGCGATGGCGTTTTTGTTTGTGGCGATTTCGGCGGGTGTCATGTTCGGCATTTCCTACCTGATGTCGCTTGGCATCAGCCTTGCCGAATGGGGCACCGGCATCCGCACGACGCATGCCGTCTCGCGCGTGGCGGCAGAAAAAACTGGCTTCTTTATTTCCACTTTCCGCGCCTGGCATGCCAAATACACCGGCAATCCGGTGGAAGAAACCGCAGCGCCGCGCCAGCGCCGCATACGCCTCAGCGTCAATGAAGACACTGCGCCGGAAGATGTAAATGACAGCGCCGGCGATGAAACCCTTGCCGCGCCGCGCCGCAAGCCCGTGGTCACGCCGCGCCTTGAAAAATCAAAACCGGAGGCGAAGAAAGAGGACAAGCAGAAAAAGCTCAACCTCCGCGCTGCCGATGAAGAATGGCAGTTCCCGCATGTGGACCTGCTGCTGGACCGCCCGCACGCGCAGCTGGTGCGCCTTGATGAATCCGCGCTGCAAAAAAACGCTGAAATGCTGCAGACAACTTTGGGCGATTTCGGCGTGCAGGGCGATATTCTGAAAGTCAGCCCCGGCCCCATCGTGACCTTATACGAAATGGAACCCGCGCCCGGCACCAAAACCTCCCGCGTCATCGGCCTCTCGGACGACATTGCCCGTTCCATGAGCGCGATTTCCGCCCGTATCGCCGTTGTCCCTGGCAAGAACGCCATCGGCATCGAACTCCCCAACGCCAAGCGCGAGACGATTTATCTGAAAGAGTTGCTGGGCTCGAGAGAGTACGACAAAGCAACGCCGAAGCTGCCGCTGGTACTGGGCAAAAACATTGCGGGCGAGCCCGTGATTGCCGACCTTGCCAAAATGCCGCACCTGCTGGTCGCCGGTACGACGGGTTCAGGCAAGTCCGTTGCCATGAACACGATGATTTTGTCGCTGCTGTATAAACTGTCGCCCGAACAATGCCGCTTCATCATGATCGACCCGAAAATGCTCGAGCTGTCGGTCTATGACGATATCCCGCACCTGCTTACCCCTGTGGTGACGGAAGCGCATAAGGCCGTGACTGCCTTGAAATGGGCCGTGCGCGAAATGGAAGACCGCTACCGCGCGATGTCAAAGCTGGGCGTCCGCAACATCGACGGCTTTAACGAGCGCGTGCGGGCGGCGAAGGCCAGCGGCGATGTGCTGATGCATAAAATCCAGACCGGCTTTGATTCCGATACCGGCAAACCGGTCTACGAAGAACAGCCGATCCCCCTCACCGACCTGCCGTTCATCGTTATCGTTGTCGACGAATTCGCCGACCTGATGCTGGTGGCCGGTAAGGAAGTTGAAAACGCCATCCAGCGTCTGGCGCAAATGGCGCGCGCTGCCGGCATCCACCTGATTATGGCGACGCAGCGGCCTTCTGTTGACGTCATCACCGGCGTGATTAAGGCAAACTTCCCGACCCGCATTTCCTTCCAGGTCACGTCCAAAATCGACAGCCGCACCATATTAGGGGAAGGCGGCGCCGAACAGCTGCTGGGGCAGGGCGATATGCTGTACATGGCCTCCGGCGGGCGTATTACCAGAGTCCATGGGCCTTTTGTGGGCGACGACGAAGTGCAGAAAATCGTCAGCTTCTTGCGCGGTCAGGGCGTTCCGAATTACATTGATGGGGTCACCGAAGGCGACGAGGAAGAAGGCGGATTCGGCCTTGGTTCCACGGGCGACGGCGAAGGCAGCGGCGATGACCTGTACGACCAGGCCGTGGCCGTGGTGTTGAGGGAGCGGAAAATTTCCACCTCCTTCATCCAGCGCCACCTGCAGATCGGTTACAACCGCGCCGCGCGCATTGTGGAGCGGATGGAAAAAGAAGGATTGATCAGCACCGCGAACCATGTGGGCAAGCGCGAAATTCTGGTCGATAATTACGGCACCTAAAACGAAAGAAGATCGATGAAAAACTCCAAGCACGTTTCTTCGCTGAAAAAATTATTCGTTGGCGCCTGCCTTGTGGCGACGATGTTGGGCGCCGCGCCGGCGCAAGCGAAATACCAGGACCCGATTTACGAGATGCGCCGCACCCTGTTCATGCCCTTCGGCCAGAGCATGACCGTGCTGGAAGCACCGCTCGGCATGTGCTTCCTTGATGAATCGCAATATCTTGAAGGCCAGCTGATCAAGCAGCTGCGCTCCCAGAACAAATCAAGCGGCGGCGGCGTGCTGCTGGCAGTTTTTGCGGACTGCCTTGAAGTCGGCAAGCTGCAGAAGCTGACCGATCCCGCGAATTCAGGCCCGACCTACAACGGCGAAAACCCGAACTCCGCAATGCTCATGCACCAGGGCACGATCAGCTGGCTGACGCCGAAGGCGCCGCGCACCAAGGCGAGCCTTGCCGAATACCTCGATGCCCATCAGCCGAGCTTCCGCGACGACATCCACAACAGCATGGTCAAGTCCTACAAACTGTTCGGCAACAAGGCGGATGTGAAGCTGGACGACAAAATCACCGCGCGTTCCCTGCAGGCAGACCCCAGCCAGTACCACTTTGACGAACATGCGCACCGCACGGACAACCTTGTTTCCGTCGGCTTTTCCACGAACGTCGAAATGGAATACACCAAATACGCGACCGTCGGCGTGGTCGGCACGACGCTGATCCGCCAGTTCCCGGTGCAGGTTTCCATTTCCTCGACCGCAAAGGACAAGGCGGACAAGTCGGTCGGACAGATGACCGACCTGCTCGACAAATTCGCAGCGCAGAACGTCGCCCTGAATACGCTGAACTAAACGGCGATTTTCAGGTTTTACCGGCAGGGTTTGGCAATATATAACGTGCAGGTCATACGGGCCTTGCCGCGGCATTGCTTTAAATTCACTAGGTTTTCGGGCCTTTAGGCCTATGTATTGGTTATTATTACCTAACAACGGGATTTTTATCATGCGCCTCCGCCCCTTTCTCTCCCTCGCTGCCCTGATTGCCGCCGTTGCGGCCACGCCTGCCGCAGCGCAGGTCGGCAGCATCATGGGCCAGCAACAGCAGCAGGAAGAAAAGCCTGCAGTGCGCAGCGAGCCGAATGCCGTTGACCCAGGCGTACCACAGCCGGGCGAGGCGGAGATCAGCGCGATCGAGAACTACCTCAACGGCATTCACACCATGAAGGCGCGCTTCCTGCAGACGGCGAATGACGGCAAATCCACCACCGGCGACTTTTATATGAAGCGCCCCGGCCGCCTGCGTTTCGAATACGACAAGCCCGTGACCGACCTGATTGTGGCCGACGGCCTGCAGATTCACTATTACGACGGCCAGATGAAGCAGGCCTCCGCCGCGCCCATCAGCAAATCGCTGGCAGATTTCTTCCTGCGCAAAAACCTGCGCCTCTCCGGCGATGTGCGCGTCTCCGACCTGCGCCGCGACAACGGCTTGCTGTTTATGACTGTCGTCGAGGCGAAGGACGGCCTTGCCGGCTCCCTCACGCTGGGGTTTAGCGAGAATCCCTTGCAACTGAAAAAATGGCGGGTGGTGGATGGGCAGGGGCAGGTGACGGAAGTCGAGCTGCTGGAAGCGCAAACGGGAATCGATATCGACAGCGAGCTGTTCCATTACTACGATCCCGAGGCAAAAAATCCGCGGTACAATCGGTAGAAGTATTTGTAATTACAGGAGAATTCGCGTTTTCTTGCCTAATTACGAAAACTTGGATATACTTATAAGAACACTAAAGATTAAGAACACGTTAACTCTTTATTCAAGGGATGAGGTTTTTTAATGGCTGATGATGTGAAGCAACCCGACGATGCCAAAGT
>JBBQWK010000173.1:0-4677 GCA_038210695.1 Alphaproteobacteria bacterium | reverse complement strand
GCCCACCCAGCCGGAAGTCGCTTCGTTCAGGTCGTGAATGCCCTCTAACGCGTCGGTGCCGATGGTAATGACGTTCGCCACCTGCCGCATGGGGGATGTCTCACGCACCAGCTGCGCAATGCGGCCGGACATATCCGGCGTCACCGCAAAGCCGCCGTCCGGGTCAGACCCCGCTGCCAGCGCCTTGACTTCATCAATCGCCGAGCCCGCGTTATTCTTGCGGATGTAATTGCGGAAGGCCGATTTGTACTGGCGATAGCCGTCAATCCCGAACTCGTGGTTCAGCGCATGTTTGCGCTCCAGAAAAAAACCCTCCGCCTCGCTCCAGTCGTCAGACTTTGCGGAAGGGGCGCGGGAAAGGGCGGTTTCCAGCAGGTCCACGCGCTTCTTGGCGCTGTCTGCGCTGTCAATCGCACGGGTGACTTCCGCGTTCAGGCGGTTGACCTTCATATCGGTCAGCGGGTCGGCGCTGCCGCGGCGCTCTACTTCTCTCAAACGCTGGTCGTTCGCGTCCTTGAACGCCTCGAAGGCGCGGCCAAGGTCGTAGACGGCAGACCGGACGTCATTGTTTCGGGTATCGTTGTTCATGAATGTTCCTTTATTTAGTCGTTGATGAGGGAGAGAATTTTCTGCGCGAGGTTTTGCAAGGCATCCGCGTCGGACGCCGTTGTCATGTCAAGACCCGCCCCGGCATCACGCCGGGACAGGGCTTTGTAGCCATCGGCGATAAAGCCTTTGGCCTGTTTGCGGCTGAAACCTGCATCGCGCAGGAAAGCCTCGAATTCACGGGGGTTCGGCATCTGCCCTTGCCCCAGCTGCGATTTCACGCGGCTGACGCGGGCAAATTCATTGGCGGGGAAGGTCACCATCGACACTTCCAGCAGTTCAATTTTCGTCAGCACACGTACATTTGATTTTTCATCAAAGTGCGATTGCAGCGTGCGGTAGCCGATAGAAAGGCCGGTCACAATATTTTCCTGCAGCAGGCGATAGGCCTCCCGCGCCCTCGCAATATCGGCGATAAATAATTCGCCCTTCACAAACAGCCCGTGCGCGTCCTCCCGCATTTCCCGCCAGGCGCCAATCGGCTGGCGCGGGTCGTGCTGCCACAACAGCGGCGGCAGCGTGCCGTTTTGCGCAGCCGCGCGCAGGCTGTCGGCAAAGGCGCCGGCGGCAATCGAATCACCGGTGCTGTCCGTCACGCCAAAGACCGAGGCGTATCCTTCAAACACGCCCGTTTCGGCGACGAATTTCAGCTCGAAGGCGCTTTGCAGCTTGTTGTCTTGGCACTGGTTTTTTTTCATGGTGATCCTGTTCTTGACTTATCTGCGAGGCGCATTATGGTATGTGTCTCAACCAAACGCTCGCGAGACAGCATGTCGATTCTTCAAAACATTTTTGGCAACGCCAGCCAGCTGAATAACGAAAAGCACAAGGCCATTTTGAAAGGCCCGGCAGACGATATCGCGCGCGTCAAAAAACTCGACAAGGCCATAGGCCAGCTCATCGCGCCCTTCAACGGCGTTTCCCGTGTGCCGGAAAACATCACCGCCAAAATTGATGCCATGGTGAAGGAAAACGCGCTGTCCATTTCCCGCGTCGTCGCCGTGCGCCCCTACGAAGAAAATGCCATCGAAGCGCTTGGCACCTGGGTACGCGGTTCCGCCAAAACGACGGAAGTCCCCATCGACTGGATGGAATACGAGAGCAGCTATCGCTCCGCTAACGGCAACCGCATCGACCAGCGCGTCGCGCAATTCCGCGTCGGGCCTTAATAGGCTAAATGTTATCTCCGCCTGCGAGTGGCGAGAGCCCCAATGCCTGCCGCTTTTCATTCAAAGTCATAAAGTCTGCCGCCGTTACCCGCGCCCAGGTTTCGGCACGCCGCGGGCTTAAGGCTTCAATCGCATCGGTATCAAAATCAATCTGCAGCGCACTGCCAAAGCGCGGCGCCAGCCAGTTGTTGAAGGCATCCCGCGCATGGCTCAGCAGCGGCAGTACCGCATCATCGAACAGCGCAAGCCGCGCTTGCGCGAAATTGGCGAAGGTGAGGGAGCCGTCGATGCCCACCAGCTGCGGCGGCACATGAAAGGCAAGGGCAATCTCCCGCGCCGATACGTCTTTACCGGCCAGCCAGTCCATATCTTTGGGTGACAGCGCCATATCCCGCCAGTCAAGGCCGCCTTCCAGCACCAAGGGGCGTCCGGCATTTTTAGAACCGCTGAAGTACTGCGCAATTTCGGTTTTCAAGGCTTCGCGCTGCACATCGGTCAGCGTATCAAGCGCATCGGCTTGCGTTGGTTTATAAATCAGCGCGCCGGAAGGGCGGCCGGAGGATTGCAGCAAAGCGGCATTCCACGCGCCCGCCTCGTTATGCTGGTCAATGCTGAAGGCGGCGGCCTCCAAGGGGCTCATGCCGTACCAGTCGTCCAGCGGGTGAAAACTTTTGACATGCAGAATATCCGCCTGCCCCGTCAGCGGGTCGGCGCGGTAATCATGGTATGCGCCATTCACGCTATAGCGATAGGCGGCGGGCAGGCCCTGCGGCCCCGGCACCACGCGCATGCGGTCCGGCCGCAAATTCCACAGCTCCATCGGTGCATGGCCTTTTGGCCCTGCGGCTTCTACATAGGCATTGCCGGCAATCAGGTAAAAGGCAAACAGCGCCTCCCGCCATTCAACGCCGCCCTGCTGCGGGTTGGGGCGGTTCAATAGCTGCAGCAGCGCGTGGTCATCTACACGGTGGCGGTCGCGGCCATGGCCTTCATACAAAACCCATGGCACGGCAGCCGCATTCTGCGTCACAAGGCGAATGCAGCGGTAGACAATGGCATTTTTGCGATAGCCTTCATCTGCCAGCGCATCGTATTGACGCGGCGTGAATTTCGCCTCACCGCCGCCAAAGGGCACCAGCAGCGGCCCTGCCTTGCTGGCTTTGATCTTGCGGCGAAAGAAATTTTTGAAAGCCATTTTAGCCTCTTTGTTACATTCAGACTTCGATGTTTCACATCCAAACCTTAGGCCCGCGTGACGGCGGGGCGGACAGCATCAGCTCCGTCATCGCCCAGACGCGCGCATCAACGCGGTCGGGACTATTTGTATTCAACAGCGGGTCAAAGGCGCACATCTGGTCTTCCAGCTTCGGGAAGTGGCCGACGTGGTGAATCTTGCCCTGCATATCCAGAGCGGCAACAGGCTCCGCCCGCGTCACCTTACCCCGGCTGGCGCGCACGGCTTTATATGGCAGGCGCGGGTCAATGGTGCGGAGGGTAAACTCCACCATATCCCCGCCCTGGTTGACTTCCGCCACAATGCGGTCGGCTTCATAGTCGTGATAGGCCTGCACCACAACTTCCGCCCAGCGCGCCGGCGGGTAGATGCCGGAAAGGTCCGCCAGCACATAAGCGTGATCGTCAATGCCAAACCCCGCAACAATAATGCCGGTCTCATCGCTGCCCCGCTTTGCGGTAACAGCAGGGTCGACAGCCACAATCACGCGGCGCATCAAGGGTAAGTCGGCTTGCGCTTTGCGGTGCTGCGCCAGTTGCGCGCGGTTCCACAACGCATGCGGATGGTCGGAATGAAAGGCTTCTTCCACCGTTGCCGGATATTCACGGCGGAAGGCAAACAGCCCGCCAATCTCCGCCATCTTCTGCCGCCGCCAGCACATTTGCGCGGCGGAAAGGCCAAAGGAGCTGCGGTAAAATTCTTCCTCATCCGACAGGGTGAAACCCGCAGGCGTCGTCTTGCTGTATTCCTCCTGCCAGAACCAGGGAATGAAGATAAGCATGTAGTCGGAATCGCCCTGTCGCGCGGCGGCTGACATTTTATAAAACAAACCATCCGGCCCGGCGGAGGTGCTCTCCAGAATAATTTCGGTATCGTTTTCATCCGGCACAGCCTGCAAAATGCCGGTCACATGGTCTTCCGCATTGGCCCAGAAAGCGACTTCCGAGCCGTGGAAATACTGCAGCGTCGCCGAACGACCCGTGCCGCTGCTTTTCGCCGTGCCGATGTGGTAGCCGCTATCAAGCTCGTCAAACAGCAGCTCGCGGCTGTTGGAAACCGCGCTATGCGGCTTCACCGGAAGGGGGCAATTGTCGTGAAAGCGCCTTGCGATGCTGTAGAGATTTTTTGATGCTTCCTCAAGATGCGTTAAAATAAAGGCGCGCACGCCCTGCCGCTGCGTGACTTTCCAGTAAAACCGCGCCTCGACGTAGGTAGAGCAGCCCTGCTGGCGTCCTTTTAAAACCAGCGCTCGAATGCGACCTGTATCCTTCAGCTGCGCTTCCAGCTTTGCGTGGATATAGGTTTGCGCGCGGTTGAGGTGCAGTTTTTCAATATGGCCGCTTTTCGTTCTGATTTTCAGGCAGCGCGGCGCGTAATGCAAAAAGTCGTTTTTCAGGCGGTAAAGAATTTCGGTGCGTGTCGGCATTGTCAGGCAAGATCTTTCAGCGCCTCTTCGGTTTCTTCCACCGGCAGCGCGGCTGCAAAGCGGATTAGCGCCAGCGCCGCGCTTACCTGCGCCGTGCTCATCTCCCGCTCCCCGCGCACAAATTCTTCCAGTACTGTAATCAACCCCTGCGCGCCGATGCGCCACACCGTCCCCGTCTTCTTTTTATTCCGGATCATGAATAAAGCTTGCCGGAATTTTTTTCACGCCGCGTGGTAATAAGG
>JBBQWK010000172.1:0-4693 GCA_038210695.1 Alphaproteobacteria bacterium | reverse complement strand
AATTAACCCCCGCGCCTGTCGCAGCAAGTCACCACGCGGGTCGGCGCCGAAGCGGATGCCGAGGGCGGCGACATCGGCATTGCCATCGGCAATACCCTGCTTCAAGGCGGCATCGGGGCTGACGCCAAGTTTCAGCAATTTTTCAATCAGCTCTTCCTGAACCTCGCGGTCAATGCCAAGGCCCTGCCCCGGCGCAAAGGCGGCAAGGGCGAGAATGGCGGAGAGTTTCTGGTCTTTCTGCAGAATAGCATCAAACTGTTCATGATCGAGAATGCGCAGGATAACGCGCGGCGACCATTGCTCCAGCGCTGCCAGCAGCGTTTTATCGAGCAGCTGCGGCACATCGTTGCCGTAGCCTTCATTGAAGCTGATGATGGTGTCGAACAGGCTTAAATAGTCTTCCGGCCTGCCTTCGGTGGGGCTGAGGCCGCGCAGCACGCGGCGGTCGGACAGGGCGCGGGTAATGGCCTGCAGCGCAGGCAGATGCTCTGTCACTTCATAAATTGAATCTTCAGCGCGCGAGAGGCGGTTATTGTCGATATAGGCAACAAGCGCTGCAGCGGCTGCGCCAGCGGCATTTTTAGACAAAATATAATCCGTCATCACCATGCGGCCTTCGGCGATGCTGTCGGTCAGGCAGAGATGATTGTCGAATGAAATATTCGCGCCCGCTGTTTCCATTTTTTTGAAAAGGTCGAGCCTGCCGGTTTGCGCTGCGGCAAACAGCGCGGCATCAAGGCTGCGCTGGTCGACATCGCTTTTTTCTAGCAGGAAATCCACAATGGCATCGTGCCCGCGGAAGGCGGAAATATAAAGGGAGGCGTTCAGGTGTTCGCCCATGGCCTGTACGTTCAGCAGCTTGAAGACCGCCAATGTCGCCTGATTGATATCGAGCGACGGCTCCAGCACGACTTCGAGCTTGGCGAGCGCGGCATTGCTGCCATCACCGTATAACTGCGTCAGCTGCGGCAGGTCATTGGCGATAGCTGCCTTGAAAATGGCGCTTGCCAGCGCTTCGTCTTTCGGTGCTGGCAATTGCTCTTTCATGGTTTCTTCTTCGGCTGCAGCGACCAGCGGCCGGCTTTGGCTTGTTCGCGCAATTTTTGCTGCTTGACGCTGGCCTTCATGGTGGCGGCATCGACAAGATTGCCGGCGCGCAGGGCGGTGAAGGCTTCGGTAATTTTTTCGACTTCCTGCGGGCGGTTGACCCAAAGTTTCGGGTCGAGGATTTTTTTGCCTTCCCCGCGCGCCAGAATAATCGCCAGCGGACTGGTGCCGGTTTTATCCTCCCGCAGCAGGTCATGGGCGCTTAAGGGATTTTTCGGGTCTTTCAGCGCAGCCGCCAGCACATCGCCAAGTTCGCCGACGCGGACGGCGAGCGCCAGCAGGCTGGTGCGTTCTTCCATCAGCCCATGCGGGATACCGCGCAGATCATCCAGCCCCGGTTTGCCCGGCATTACGTAGGCGTAATAAACCTGTAATTGCTGCGCATCGATATCCAGCAGTTGCTTGAAAAATATTTTGGCTTCACTGCGGTCCTTGCCGTCTTCCTTGTGCAGCACGCCGATGACGGCGGCGCGGTAAAGGCTGGCGCCGTTTCTATAGAGATATTCCATCATCGGCAGGTTGCCGGCATCGAAGGCGAGGAAGAAACTGCTGCCGCCGGTTAAGACATCGCAGCCGCCAAGGCGCAAGGCTTCCATCGTCTGCGGCTTGCCGGAAACGGCGAGGTTATAAATGGCGCTGTCACCCTTGGCGAAACCATTGGCGACCAGATGCGCCGCTGCTGGAAGACCTGATTCAGGGTAGTATTTCACCAGCCGGTCGATGGTGCTTTCGGCTTCTTCCTGCGGCAGGCGGAAACCGCGGGCGAGCATGCGCTTTGCTTCCTCCAGCCGGCCAAGGTTGCAGCAGGTGTGAAAAGCTTCGGATGTGAAGTTCTGGTAGGAGAGGTTTTTTTCTGCGTTGTCGTCAAGTATCCCGTTGAACTTCGTCCATTCGCGGCGCCCCGCGGCCTGCTTCAGCAGAAACCAGAAATTCCATTCGTCCTTGGCGGTATGTTCGCCAATAGCAGCGGCGGCTTTTTTGAAATCGACGGTGGCGTCATTGGGCTTTGCCACGCCATCATCATCCGGCTTGAAGCCGTCGGCCTGATTGTCAGGGTTATTCATGATTAAATCAGCCCGCAGCCAGTTTGAAGGGTCGGGCTTTGCTGCGCAAAACCTGATGCTGGAAACCGGCGTTCAGGCCGGCAAAGTCGATGGCTTTCTTTTCCGTCTCGCCTAAATTATCGGCAAGGCCGGAAATAAGCGTTTGCGCGCGTCTTGACCAGTAGTTGATATCCAGCAGCTGGTTCTGGTCGCCGCGGTCGGTGGCGTAGGACATGAAAGTGCGCTTTTCACTGTTCTGGCGCGTGAGGTCGCCGACCTGCAGGCTGAGGGGGCCTTCTTCAATGGCGCGCCCCATGACTTTGTCGAGCAGCCTTGCTTTGGCGGCAAGGGTAAAGCCGTTATCGCCGTGATCATCCGCATATTCGCGGAGGTCCTGCAGGCGGAAATCATCTTTGAACATGGTTTGGAATTCGTGGCGCGCCGTAGCGGTATAATCTTTGCGGGCCTTGGCAAAACGCAGCTTCACCGCACCAAGCCGTTCGCTGTCGCCGGTTTCTTCCAGCTTTTCGCGCAGCAGCGTTTCGGCGGCGCGGTTGCCGAAGAAAGGGTCGGCGCCGTTATCCAGCATAATATCGACAACTTCGGGGTATTGGCCGCCCGCGACCGAAAGATGCGCTGCCAGCGTCAGCGACGCATCCAGCACGATGCCGCCGGTATAGCCGTGGGTAAAGAATTTTTCCACGAGGCCGAGATATTTTTCCTTGTCGCTAAAAAATTCTTCCGGCTTGCTGAGGAGGATTTTTGTCAGCAGGCTGTCGCCGCCCACATTGACGTTCGCGCCAAGGTCGATCGCATGGCTCAAGGCATCGAATTTTTTGGTATCTGCCGCTGCTGCCATCAGGCTGTCGAGTGCATCCTGTTTTTCGGGCGTGGCGCTGGCGATTTTATCAAGGATCGCGGCGTGATTTTCCTCGGGAAATTTTTCGAGCACGATGTTGTAGGAATCTGCACGAACGAGCCCGAGTTCTGTATTGCGCTCGCAAAGGTAAATGGCGATGTCTGTGTGCTGCTTGTTGGCGGCATCGAGCAGCAGCAGCATGGCGCTGGGTGCCGACAATTCAATTTTGGCTTCTTCGAAAATATACTTCACAACGGCAAGCGACGGCGCGGTAATAGCGGTCGAGAGCACGGAGCCCTTAAAGCTGTCATCCAGCGTTTTTTCGGCGCGCAGCAGCGCAATCACCCCTGCATAGTCCTTCTGCAGGAAGGCTTCGGTAACTTTAGATTCCAGCGGCTCATCGCCAATATCGTCTTTATTAACAGGCATTTAACTTCACTTGCCGGCTGCGGATAAGAAGGCTTAACGGCTGTCATCCTACGACGGCAACCATGTTATGTCAACCAGTTGGCTATTGCGGCGGTTTGAAGCCGTTACCGCCCAGACCGGGGGCTTTTTTGCGCAAATTCCGATAGTTGATCTCCGCCGAAATGGCGGCGAGGCTGACGCGTTTCTGGTACTGCGTTGGCAGCTGGCCATGCACTTCCTGCACCTCGTTTAGCCGGTCGGCCCAGAAGGCGGGTTTGAAGAATTCCTGCAGCGCCTTGTGACGGACAAGGCTGGAAAGCACCGTGTCCACCCTGTCGTCAGGATGATAAAGATCATCACCGGAAAGTTTGCCGCCCTTCGACTTGCCAATCAGCTCCGCAAACTTGCCGCTTTGCGCGGCGATGAGCAGGCCGGTATCGCCCGACGGGCCTTTGCGGCGGCGTAAATCTTCCAGCGTGTAATCATGGCCGAAAGTTTTTTTGAATTCGTCCGATTTTTCGGCGCGCTGGCGCAGCATGGCGTCTTTGCGGCCTGTCACAAGCGCACGCAGCATGGGGCGGCTGCGTTCCTGCCGCGCGGTACGCCAGGCTTCGAACTGCAAAACGGAATCATCGGCGCCGTTCTGCATCAGCATTTCCACCATGGCAGGCTTGCCGGAGCGCACAGCCTCTGCCAGCGGTGTCGAGTGCTGGCCGACAAGGTTTAACGATGCGTGGCGGTCAATCAGGAACTGCGCCGTATCAAAATCGCCGGCGCGGGCGGCATTGCGGAGCGCAAGACCCTGGCTGGCATTAATATCAGCACCATGGGAAATCAGCAAATTGGCGACGTCGAATTTTTTGTATTGCAGCGCATCCGTCAGCGCTTCGCCGTCTTTTGCATTGGGATCAAGGCCACGGGCGAGGAAAATTTCAACGACTTCCTTATGCCCTTCGCGCGCCGCGCCGATAAAGGCGGCAAAGCGGTCGGCCTTGGGATCGGCACCTTTTTCCAGCAAATATTCGACAACCGCGACATGTCCGCCGCGTGCAGCCTGCGCCAGCGGCTCGCCATCCGACACTTCAATTTCGGCGCCGGCATCGACCAGCAGTTTCACAATGCCAAGGTTTCCGGCATCGGCGGCGTCCTTCAGGGGGCCGCCGTTCCAGACGTTTACATCGGCTTCTTTGGATATCAGATAGGCGACGACGCCTTCGTAATTGTTGTTAACGGCGTGGCGCAGCATTTCTTCGGAATAGAAATGCACATCCATCTC
>JBBQWK010000171.1:0-4696 GCA_038210695.1 Alphaproteobacteria bacterium | reverse complement strand
GCGGAGGTGCGGCCGTCGACACCGTCGACTTTCAGCTTCTCGGCGCCTTCAGGCGGCATGCCGTCAAGGATGCCGACCATCTGGTCGTCCTTGCCGGCGATGGTTTTGAGCCCACCATATTGAATGAGCGGTGTTTTAGCGAGCGGGCCCGGTTTCGGAATGCGCACATCAAGGCGATAGTGAACCCAGTCGATGCCGGTCTGCAGGCGCATGGTCACGGGCGTGATCATGTCGACAAGGCGGATGGAGATGTTGCCAACGCCATGCGCGGAAGACGGCGTGATGCGCAGCACGTTACCGCCCGATTCCGGCGGGGTGATGGCATAGGCACCGGCCCAGCTCATGTCCTGAATGGGCCAAGGCGCGCCGGTGGCATCCAGGATGCTGACGGTGGTGACGGTGTTTGGCGCCATTTTGATGACGATCGGCGCATCGGACGGGTCAAGCGAGGCGGTGACGACTTCCATGCGCGGCTCCGGCACAGTGATCGGCGTCTCGGCCGCTTCGCGGCTGATGCGGAAAGTTTCGAGTGTTTTGCGGATCTGTTCGGGCTTCAGCGGCAGCAGGTTCTTGAGCGCCTGGTTGAAAACCTGGTCTTCCATTTTCTTTTTCTGCTGGTCAGCCTCTTCGTCCATCATTGCCTGGAGTTCTTCCGGCGTCTGCGGCTGCGCGTTGGTGCCATAGCCGCCGGCGGGAAGTTTGCCACCCATCGGCGGAAGCGCGCCGGCAGGGCCGAGCGGGTTCTGCGTTTGCACGCCCGGCGGTATTGCATCTTCGTCAATGCCGGCAGCGCCCTTCGCGGGCTTGCCCATGCCGGCCGGCGCAGGCGCCGCTGCGGGCGCGGATTTGCTGGCGCTGAGTTTATTGCGGAAGGTCTGGAATTCGTCGACGCTGCCGTTGACCGCGCCGCTCACGGCGCTGTTGACGCTGTTCACTGCGCCGCCAAGGGATTGCGCAAACGACGGGCCCGCGGAAAGGTTCACTGCCGCCAGTACCGCGAAGCTGAAAATCAAGCGCCTCATTCCTGTCTCCTCCAGGTTTTTTTCACTGCTGCCCCTCGTGAATAACGACCCTAAAATAAAGGCCGCAAGTAGCGCGGATTTGCCGCAGAGTTAATAATTTATACCCTAAGCGAAAAGAAACCCATAGCGTTTTTAACACGTTAGGAGGAAGTTTGCGTCTTTAGCCATAACGAAGCGCCGCTGCGCAAGTGCCCGATGTCATACGGTAAGTAAAAGGCTGCCTGCGAAGAACCCGCGGCGATCACATGATTTGAAAAAAAATTGCGCTCGATAAAGAATTCCCGTGATGCCGGGCGGGGACTGACCTTGGTTGCGCGATCCGCCAGTCGCCTAGTAGGAATACCAGGTGTTGATGCCGATACCCATTGGGTTCGTTGACGTCGGCATTTTTGTGATGATCATGCGTATATGCTGACTCCCTACCTGCTTTTTATCGCCGGCGCGAAGCGTGACGATGAGAGGAGTCTCGACAACGTAGCTGTATTTACCTTGGTACATACCCTCGGAAATGATCAGGGGGGTCGATGCGGGAATGGCGGTCAGCAGTTGCTGGTTTTCAAGCATATTCCGCATGATTGACGATTTGCCCAGCGCAGTCGAGAAGCTGGTCCAGCCATCAGCCGTGAAAAGCCGTTGTGACTCGGACATGCGCTCATCGATATCGTGAAAACCAAAGGTCATAATCTGTGTTGCCGCCGACGCCGCCCAGCGCAGCAGCGCGTCGCGGTTGACGTTGGGGGATTCGAGGCCGATCATCTGCCGCTTGATTTCGGTGCCGTTGGCGGTGCCGGACAAGGCAAAATAGCTGTCTTGGGGAATTATGTAAGTGACGTAATAAAGCACGATGCACGCCGCCGCGACCATAACCATGCCCAGCATGATAGACAGGCGCACAAGGTTCTGGAAGCCGTCACGGTAGCTCGAGAGGTCGACAATCAGCGCTTCCGCCTTGTCGAGGCGGGCCTGGTAGCCGGTGTTGATGTCGGTCTTCTGGATGGCCAAGAAACAGTCCCTTAAAAAATAGTGCCGCTTATTTCATCGTGGCGACCCACTGGGCGATACCGACGCCAGCGGGGTTTTCAAGCGAGGGGACGCGTTCAACGACAAGCTGCAGCATCAGCTGGTCGGTGCGGCTTTCCTTGACGCTCTGGTATTTCACCGCGATGGGCATCTGCAGCACCCAGCGGTACTTGCCGTTCAGCACGCCCTGCTGGATCAGGATAGGGGCGGAGCGCGGCTGCGCCGAAACGATCTGCTGCTGTGCCTGCACGCCATCAAGGATGTGCGCTTTCTGCATGGCGGACGTGAAGCTTTCCCAGCCCGTCTTGGTGAAGTGCTTGGACGCGTTCTGCAGTTCTTTTTGGTAGTTGAGGTAGCTGAAGGTCATGGTGTCGGACGCGGCGGTCGCAACCCACGACAGCAGTGCCGGCGTATCAAGGTTGGGCAGGTTGAGCGGCTGCAGCTGCATGATGCGGCCGTCGGCGGTCGTGGCGAAATAGCGGTCTTCCGGCTTTGAATTGTTGATGTAGACGATGAGCGAGATGATGAGAAGGACGATAACAACGCCCTCCAGCATCGCGATCTTGATCAGGTTGCGGAAACCGTCGCGGTAGAATTCATTGCGCGTGACGATCGTGAACAGCGGGCCGCCCGGCACTTTGGGCGCGGCGGGGTTCATTTGCGCTTTCGCGGCAGCAACTGCCGGCGAATTGGCGATGCTGTTCTTGGCGGGTTTCGCGACCGCAGCTTTTTTGCCGCCGCTGATCGACTTCACAAGGTTCGACAAGGGGCTGGAGGGCGCTTCCTGCTCTTCGACTTCGGTGCCGGGTGTGTTTTCGGATTCAGCCATGGTGCCCCTGTTTAAGTATTATCTGTCGTTGGCCGATGACCGGCCGCGCCCCTTCAATATATATGTATGCGCCAGACGAGTCTCCAACGCGGAGAATGCGGCGCGTGACGGGCGGGTCAGCTCGAGCCTTTCAGCCTTAAAATACTATGTTACTCAAGGCCATAGCGCAACAGGTAAGGCGCGGTTTCCGAAAGACCGCGCGCCCGCTATAAGGAAAATAGTTTTGCTGGCGGCATGCGTAAAGCCTGTGATGCCGCGTTCAAAAACACCCTCCGTGTACGCCCCCATAAATCGCTGATTTGCTTGGCCAATTCAAATGCGCCGCGCGGGCTGTTGCTGCTTGCGCTTTGGGAAGATTATGCTAAGTTCTGCCTCCCCATAAAACGGTAAAGCAATGCAGGACGATTTTAACAGCGTCACCACGGAATGGTTTGCCCTTGAAGACGGCATGCGGCGTGCTGTGCCGCGCGGTGCTGCCAGCGGCATCATTGCCGTGCGCGGCAGCTGCCCCCTGCCCGTGCTGGATACCCCGGCGTTTCGCGCGTCGGAAGATACCGTTGCGGCGGCGCTGCTGATTTTGTCGCAAAGCATGCTGGCCCGCGAACTGGCCGCGGTCGCGATCAAGGCGGGCTACGATCTTCGCATCACCGGCGCCAATAGCGAGTCTGCCAGCGCTGTCGCCTTTTGCAATACCGATCCCGAGAGACGCCAGATCAACATCGGCGCCTGCGGCGATGCCGAAACGCTTGCGCTCCACATCATTCACGAACTCGTGCATGTGAGCCAGATGGAGCGCGGCGGATTGTCGGTGGATACGCGCCTTGCAACCCCTGCAGCCTCCATCCGCCAGCTTCTCGCCATGGAAGCGGATGCGCGGGCGCGCACGCTGCAAGTGGCGATCGAGCTTGAATTTGCCGGCAAGGGCGACCCTGCCGAACGCCTGCTGTTCCCCGGCATCGTTATGCGCGCAGCCGCCGAAGCCGGCGTTGATAAAACGCAGAGCCTGATTGCCGATGTGATGCCGCAACTGCCCCATGAGGTGACGCAAGATTTGCTGCTGGCCGCCGTATTCCGCAGCTTTTACAGCTCCGCCGGTCTGCGCCGCCATTATGAAGGCACGGTCACGGCAGCGCTGGCGACAACGGGAGACGACTTTTCAAATGAAAAGCTTTTTACCGGCGGCAAAAGCGTGGAAGAGCTGCGCGCCGCGCTGGATAGCCACATGCCGCCCGCCTATATTGCAAAATATTCGGACATCATCGACCTTGGCAGCAATTTTTTTGCGGCCATTTCGCAAAAAACACAAAACCAGCTGGATGCGCTTCAGCAGGAATACCGGCCGGTGACGGAGGCGCGGTGGCGCCTGCCCGTTTTTGACGCCACCCTCATCAAACCCAAACCTTTTAGCGGACCACAACCATGAGCCTTACATCCGAATTCAAGCAGCATGCCGGCGACCCTGACCGCGTTATTGGCACGGAAGGCGAAACGACGCTGCATATTGCGGCGAAAGACGGCGATTATGCGGCGGCGAGCGCAGCACTGGAAGCGCATGCGACAGTCGCCGTGCAGGACAAGGAAAAAAACACGCCCGTGATTTATGCCGCCAAACGCGGCGATGTGGGCCTGCTGCGCCTGCTGCTGGCGGAAGATAATTCATCTATCAACCATGCCGGCAACCTTGGCACGGCGCTTGGCATTGCTGCGGCATCGGGCGAACTGGAAGTGGTGGCAACGCTGCTGGAAGCCGGCGCTGACATTCACGCGAAAGACAAAGACGGCGGCACCGCGCTGCATGCGGCGATTTACGCGCAGAAAAAGCCGA
>JBBQWK010000170.1:0-4710 GCA_038210695.1 Alphaproteobacteria bacterium | reverse complement strand
GAATGCCGATCGCCTTGCCGCCGTCCATCGAGCTTTGCGGGCGACCGCCGCTGCCGCCGAAGCGGTTTTTGAATTTGTCCTGTGCATGGCGCAGCATGTCATCAAGGTCGGGCGGTTCGTTATTGCGGTTGCCGCGCGGGCGGTCCCCCCAGGGGTTTTTATCGCCGCCGTTGCCGCCATTACCGCCCGAGGGCGGGGGAGGGGGCACATCACCGCCGCCACGGTTCCCCCAGGGGCCCTGGTTCGGCAATAAAATCATGCCAGCTTCGGGGAGGATGTGCGGCTTTGTCGACATAGATTCAATTCCTTGTTATGTCACCTGATAGGCGGTATAAACGCGGCGTTAGTAACTATACCCCAGCATGGTAAAAATATGCTGAAAGAATGAGAAGAAAAGACCCCTGATTATGTCCTCTGTCACCAAAGAAATGGTTTTGGCCGCACTCGAAACCATCATGGACTCTGACAAAAGCCGCGACATCGTCAGCCTCGGCATGGTTCAGGAAATTGCTGTGCAGGGCAAAACCGTTTCCTTCGCAATCGAGGTCGATCCCAAACGCGGCGCGGCGCTCGAGCCGCTGCGGCAGGCGGCGCAAACTGCGGTGGAAAAAATCCCGGGCGTTGAATCAGTCATGGCGGTGCTGACCGCCGAACGCGCGGCCCCGCCCGCCATGAAGACCCGCGGCGCGCCAGCCGTCAGCCATAAAATTTCATCTAAGCCCGTGGCACCCGATGTGAAGTACATCATCGCGGTTGCCTCCGGCAAGGGCGGCGTCGGCAAGTCGACCGTGGCCGCCAACCTGGCGCTGGCGCTGCATGCGCTTGGCAAAAAAACCGGTTTGCTGGATGCGGATATTTACGGCTCCTCCCAGCCCCTGATGATGGGCAAGCGGGAGCGGCCGGAAACCAATGAAGCGGAAATGATTTTGCCGCTGTTCGCCCATGGCATCAAATTCATGTCGATGGGATTTTTCATCGAGGCCGATGCCCCCGTCATCTGGCGCGGACCCATGGTGCATAGCGCCGTGCAGCAGTTGCTGCGCGATGTGCTCTGGGGCGCGCTTGATGTGCTGGTGGTCGACCTGCCGCCCGGCACCGGCGATGTGCAGCTGAGCATGGCGCAATATGTGCCCATGGCCGGCGCCGTGATTGTTTCGACACCGCAGGACATGGCGCTGAATGAAGCCAAAAAAGGCCTTAAAATGTTTGAAAAGACCGGCGTGCCGGTGCTGGGCCTTGTCGAGAATATGAGCTATCACATCTGCACCAGCTGCGGCGCGCGCGAACATATTTTTGGTCATGGCGGCGTTGCGGCAGCGGCAAAAGAACTGAATGTCGAATTCCTCGGTGAAATTCCGCTGCAATCCATCATCCGCGAACGCGCCGATGAAGGGCTGCCGATTGTGGCGGCAGATCCGGCGCATGCCATATCGCAGGCCTTCAAAAACCTCGCCGCACGCGTCTGGATGAAACTGCCGGAACAAAAACCGGCGCAGAAATTGAAAGCTTAAGCCTTCGGCCCGTTGCCCGGTTTTTTCGGGGTTTTGGGGTCAGGCAGTTTTTCGATGAGCAGGTCGGGGAAGGCTTTGAACTCCACCTTGCCGTCCGGCTGCATGCTGAGGCGCGGGTTATAGCCAAGCGCTTCGGAAATTTCATTATAGGCTTTTACCGCGCGGCGCACGAGGCCGCGGTCGCCGCCTTGCGCAACGGCTGCGATTTCCGCGCCGAATTCTTCATGTTCTTCCGCGCTCGGGCCTTCGGGACGGTCAATATCGTCTTCGTCTTCCATGAAGTGCTGCAGCATTTTCATGTCGGCGGCGGCAAAGGCCAGAAAGACGCGGGCTGAATCACGCTCGAAGCTTTGCAGCATCGCCATGCGGCGGGCAGGGTCTTCTTCCTCGTCCGCCATGCGCAGTTCGTCGACAATGCCGACGGCTTCGGGGGAAAGGTCGTTATACATGTCGTCAAAATTCTGCGCATCGAGGCAGAGGGCGGCGACGGTCAGGTCATCCACTTCGTCGTCCTTCAGCTTGCCGCGGAAGGCTTCTTCCAGAAGCCCAGCGGCAATCACGCTGTCCATATCGAGGTTTGAAATATCATCAAGCGCATCGCGCACGGCTTTCCGGCGCGGCAGCATGCCACGGGCGGCATCGAAAGTATGTTCTTCATTGCGCTGGCGGTCCTGCTCGTCCATCCAGTCGTCTTCGTCCTCGTCCCGCTCTTCGGGGAAGGGCAGGGCTTCCAGATCTTTGGGATCGAATTTTTTCGGTTCTTCGGGTTTGGGCGCGGGTTTGCGCTCCGCTTTTTTCTCGGGCTGGGACGCGGCAGGTTTCTCTTCATCATCTCCAAAAGAGAAGGACTGGAATTCTTTCCGCAGTGAAAACTTATCTGAAGACTTGTCGTCCGGCATTCTGAAACTTCCCTAAAACAGAAGGCTAAGCCAAAGAATCAATCCTTGCGGAGGCTCCTTGAACGGTCAGGCACAGTATCATAAACATTATGTCAATGGAAGCAAAACAAGCACCGGATAAGACTTGTTATTTTCTTTCAAACGCCGTGATGGTGTAATCCGCTGTTTCGCCTTCTTTTTTGGCGTGGAATTCGCGTTTTGTTTCCTGCCATTCATCTTTATTAAAGGTGGGGAAGCGCGTGTCGCCATCCACCTTCAGGTGAATTTCCGTCAGGTACAGACGGTCCGCGAAAGGCAGCGCCTGCTGGTAAATTTCCGCGCCGCCGCCGACCATGATTTCCTCAAGGTTCAGCTTGGCGGCCATTTCCTGCGCCGCCGCGATGGCAGACTCAAGGTCATGCGCCACGACCACGCCGGGCGCGCCGGGGCTAAAGGTTTTATCCCGCGTCACGACAATATTCGGGCGGTCTTTGAGCGGCCCGTTGACGGACAGAAAGGTTTTGCGCCCCATGATCAGCGGCTTGTGCTTCGTCATGCGGGCAAAATACTGCCATTCACTTTTAATGCGCCACGGCAGTTCGTTTTCCTTGCCGATCACGCCGTCATCGGCAAGCGCGGCGATCAGGCAGATTTTGGCTTTCATTTATTCTTCTTTTTCGGATTTTTGCGGTGGCGGAAAAATTCAACCGCCGGCACCGCGTTGCCGTTAAACACATGCGGCTTGCGGATGGAAGCGCGCACGGCATCCACTTTTTTGTCGCGGAAGCAGGCTTCCACCAGTTCTTCCAGCAGGGTTTCGATCAGCTCCGTATGCGGGCGCTTCGGCCATTCGTTTATGACGAAATCATACGGCACCGAATAATCCATGCAGTCGGTGATTTTGCCGCCGGTGAAATGGCGCGCGTAGCGGTAAAGGTCGATATCGACAATCACCTTCTGCGTTTTGCCGGCGGTTTTCTCCCATTCGCGCAGGCCGACTTTAATGTCGACAATCATATCGCGCAGCGAGGTCAGCTGGTAATCGGCGGGCAGGTTTTTCATCAGACGGCGACTTCCCCTTTGATGGCGGCGTCATGCTCGTAATCCATCAGCTCGAAATCCTCGTACTGGAAGGCGAAGAGGTCTTTCACGTAAGGGTTCAGCTCCATGCGCGGCAGCTTGTGCGGTTTGCGCTGCAGCTGCAGGCGGCATTGCTCCAGATGGTTGGTGTAAATATGCAGGTCGCCAAAGCTGTGAATGAACTCACCGGGCTTGAGGCCGGAGACTTGCGCGATCATCAGCGTCAGCAGCGCATAGGAGGCGATGTTGAAAGGCACGCCCAAAAACACATCGGCGGAGCGCTGGTAGAGCTGGCAGGAAAGCTTGCCTTCCGACACATAGAACTGGAACAGGCAGTGGCAGGGCGCCAGCGCCATTTTGGGAATATCGGCAGGGTTCCAGGCGGTGACAATAAGGCGGCGGCTGTCGGGGTTGGTTTTAATTTCCTGTAAAATATTGGCGATCTGGTCAATCTCGCCTCCGCCGTCGCCGGCGGCGGGCCAGCTGCGCCATTGGTGGCCGTAGACGGGGCCAAGGTCGCCGCGCTCGTCCGCCCATTCGTCCCAGATGCGGACTTTATTTTCCTGCAGGTATTTGACGTTGGTATCGCCCTTCAAAAACCACAGCAGTTCGTGAATGACGGATTTGGTGTGCACTTTTTTGGTAGTGACCAGCGGGAAGCCCTCTGCCAGGTCATAGCGCGTCTGGTAGCCGAAGGTTGAAATGGTATCAACGCCGGTGCGGTTCTTTTTCAGGACGCCGTTATCCAGCACATGCTGCATCAGGTCGAGATACTGTTTCATGCGATTATTCCCCCCTTGTTTATTCTGGATGATTTTATCACAGTTTGACTTTTTAAGAGGGCCGTTTTAGGTGATAAGGGTAATTTTTAAAAGATTTGCTGATGTCAATTCAAGAGCTTCGCTTTTTAACGCCGATATATTATAGCGTATTAAAAGAAAGCAAATAAACCCGTATAATTGACGCATTCCCTTTTTCCTTCAGAACGTGCAGGTAGCAGAGCTTCGAACGGGGCGTCCAAGTGAGCGTGTAATCATGACAATCTGTTAACGCCTCCCAAATTATAGGCGAATTATAGTCCTCTGTGGTTATTGCCCTTTTAACGCCAATCCTATCCATGCCATCAACTTCTGTACGGATTTCAATCGATCCGCCGAAGGTAGCATCTTTTACTTTGAACGAAATTGGGGACGCATTATTTTCATTTGTTATTCTTGTTGTAAGTAGAAGTTTCGGAGTCG
>JBBQWK010000169.1:0-4738 GCA_038210695.1 Alphaproteobacteria bacterium | reverse complement strand
GATGGAAAAAGGCGTGCAGATTTTCTTTATGGATGCTGCCCATTTCCCGGACGGGAATATTGGCCGCTTCATGAATGACGCCCGCGTGGCGGACACTCATAATGATGGCGATGCCGCCGTGATAGAAGGTCTCAAGCAGTTGCTGGCGGCGGGCAAGCCTTACCACCTGAATGCCGAACGCGGCATCAACGCGCATCCGGCGTTTGCGCTTCAAGGCGGTTCCTGACGCTTGCCGCCGTCAAGCAAGCGGCGAAAACCCGTTCTGCGTGAACAACCCGCATTATAGGTTTGAGTTTTCAGATAACTTTGTATATGGTCGCCACTCCTTAAGCTGTGGCACCATACCGTTCAAATATCTAAACAATGTTGATTTAATTCACATAATTTATCCGCAAACCCCCTTCCGTTTGATTCCCGCCCCCGAGTCTCGCCAGAGATCGTTAAGAGACCATGAATAAAATTCCATATTATGGAAATTAAACGTAAAAAACATGTCATTATTGAAATAATATTGCCTAATTTTGTCACGAAACAACAACATTATGACCGAGTTCATCGTTTTTCTGTAATTTATGCTTGCGCAAAACAGGCTCCGACATTACCTTTACGTAACCGAACAATAAAAAAACCACGTCACCAAAACACCCTATTAGGAGGCCCGTACAGCCATGGCAGACAACGATTCAGACAATGCATTCACCGGCACGCGTTTCTTGCTCGATGCGAGCGACTCCCGCCAGTATGCGGCGCGTTACGTCGGCGGCGCACCCCGCCAGCTGAACGTCTTTGCGCCCGATGAGCGCGAAGGCAAATTCAAGGCGAACGAAACCGTTTTCGCCATTGATGACGAAGTGAACGTGGTGCGCGAAGCTGGCAAGAAAGCCAAGCTGGAAGTCACCGCTTACCAATTCACCATTGGCAGCGAAGGCAAGCCCACCGGCGGCCTCTCGCTCCCCGTTGAATATGAAGTCAGCTTTGTGATGTCGGCCGCCGACGTGCAGGTGAAGTACAGCCTGACGCAAGCGTCCAAAGACGCCATGGCTGCCAAAGGCTTCTCTTCCGCATTCCCGTCCAGCTACGCTGAAAAGCTGGATGCCAATGACGCCGGCGTTAACCGCGCTGCCGGCACTGTCGATGCGAAACTGCTGTCCAACCTGCCCTTCCCCCCGCACCAGGATGGCCAGGCCTATGTCGCCCGCATGAACGAAGACCTCGCAGGCCAGACGCCGGAACCGCAGCAGCCCGCAACGCCGAAGCCGACGACCACCACGGCGCCGACGCAGCAAACGACGCCGACGACCACCCCGTCGACGACGCCTGCCAACCAGAACAAGCCGAAGACCGATTTCAACCGTCAGTCGACCGCAACGCGCATTCCCGCCCCGCCGGAACGCCCGAAAGTGCCGGACTCGGTGCTGGAACAGGCATTGCGTACCTATGGTATCGACCTCACCGATAAAGCTACCAACGGCAAGCTGGACCCGGTTGTGGGCCGCGACGATGAAATCACCGACTCCATCAAAATCCTCTCGCGCCGCAAGCAGGCATCGCTCTGCTTCACGGGTGAGGCCGGCGTTGGTAAATCCGCCATGTTCGCGGGTATCGCTCAATATATTACCGAAGGCAAGGAAGTGCCGGACTCGCTCGCCAATGCACGCATTATCGAGCTCGACCTGCAAGCCATGAACGCCGGCGCGAAATACCGCGGCGTGTTCGAAGAACGCCTGAAGCCCATCATCGATGGTCTGAAAGAGCGCGAAGGCTACTTCAAAGGCCGCAAAGTCATCCTCGCGATTGACGAAATCCACTCCCAGCTGACCGCAGGCAAAGCGGAAGGCGGCTCGGATGCCGGCAACATGATGAAACCCTTCCTGGTGTCGCAAGGCATCTCGGTCATGGGCACGACGACCAGCAGCGAATACCGCAAGCACATCGAAGGCGACAGCGCACTTGCCCGCCGCTTCGAGCAGAAAGTTCTGGGCGAACCAAACGCGGCCGCCACGCTCTTCATCCTCGAAAAACTGTGGCCCAAGTACAAAGAACACCACGGCCTGGTCGAAGACCTTGCCAAGGACGACTTTGAATACATCGTCAACATGACCAACCGCTACGCGCCGTCCGAAAGCCAGCCGTCCAAGGGCGAAAAAGCCCTCGACATGGCAGGTTCCTCGGCTGAATTCCGCCACTCCGGCGTTATCGAGAAAGAAGACATCATCGCGGCGATCGCGCAGATGTCCAAACTTTCGGTCGGCTTCCTCAACTCGTCCGACCACGAGCGCTTCCTCGAGATGAAAACCGAACTGCCGAAAGAAGTCCTCGGCCAGCCGGGCATCCAGCGCGTCGTCGCCGGCCTCGTCGGCTCGCGCTCCGGCCTGAACGACCCGAACCAGCCCTGGGCTTCGTTCGTGTTCCAGGGCCCGACCGGTACCGGTAAAACCGAGCTTTGCAAAGCGCTCGCCCGTTACCTGTTCGGCACCGAAGACGCACTGATCCAGCAGAACATGGGTGAATACGCAGCAGAACACTCTGTCAGCCGCCTCATTGGCGCGCCTCCGGGCTACGTCGGCTTTGATTCAGCCGAACCTGCCCTGACGGAAAAAATCCGCCAGCATCCCTATTCCATCCTGCTGCTCGACGAGATCGAGAAAGCGCACCCGAAAGTCTTCGACGTGCTGCTCCCGATCCTCAACGACGGCAAAATGACCGACAACCAGGGCCGCACCGTGCTGTTCAATAACGTCATCGTCGTCATGACCACCAACCTTGGCGCGAAAGAAGCCATGGCGGTCATGAAAGGCGGCGGCGGCGGCATGGAGCTCGACTCCTACGCGAAAAACTCGACGCCTGAAGAACAGGAAGCTGCTCTCTCGAAAGTTTACGAGAAAGCCCGCGGCCAGTTCTTCCGCCCCGAGATGGTCAACCGTATCGAGGAACTGGGTGGCTTCGTCACCTTCATTCCGCTCGCTCCGGAAGTCATCACGAAACTCGTCGACCGCGAAGTCGATAAAGTCTCGGCGCGCATTTCCAACCAGACCGGCGCAGGCCTCAAAGGCGTGTCGCTCGAAGTCGGCGCGGATGCGAAGAAACAACTGGCACAGGAAGGCTACAAGCCCGACATGGGCGCACGCCCCCTGCGCAAAGTGGTTCGCGAGAAAATTGGCAACCCGCTGGGCGAATGGCTCATGGGCAACAAAGAGAAAGTGCTGGCTTTCGTGGCCGAAAACGGTCCCGCGAAACTCATCATCAACTCGCTGCCGAAGAAACTCGGCGACGACCTCGATGTTTCGCTCACCGTCGCTTCCGCAACGCCCGCGCTCACCGCAACGGCTGCTGCGACCAACGACAACAAAGGCAAGGCGAAGCCGCGCACGCGCACAGCTAAACCCTAATACATACTTTCTCCTGATTTTGGTGAAACTGACGGGGCCCCCAAAAGGGGCCCCTTCTTTTTGTGCGTCATGGGGAAGCAGAATAAAGATTAAGCGGCGGGGCGCTGTGTTGCCGGCGGGATATGCGCGACCACGGGCGGGGCGATGACCGGCGGCACGGCCGGAAGGGGCGGCAGCTGCGGGGGCAGGAGGTTGGGGACAATGCCGGGAATGGCGGGGACCGCCGGCTTGATCGCATCATCCATATATTCGTAGAGATAGCGGAAACGGTGACCGGTGCCGGGGCCCCAGCTGGCTTCCTGCGACTGGCGGTAGAGGCCGGTGATATCGAGGGCGAGGTAGGGGTTGCCTTCGGCAGCGGCGGCAGCTTTGAGCGCGGCGGCGGGTTTGTCCTGCCCCATCTGCTGCAGCCTTGCGATTTCCGCCAGCTGGTAGGCGTAGCGCATTTTGGGATGACGCTTCAGCAGGTCTTCCATTTCCGGGAAGGCGGCGCCGCTGGTGAAGCTTTTGTTACTGTCGACCTGCCCTGCCATCGCAACTTTATCGGCGCCGAAGCCGTTGTGCGTGATCTCGGGCTTGTTCTTGAAGGTCTCGGCATCGATGTCCGACGCGTAGCTGATCAGCTCGACATTGAGGTAATATTTCAGCCAATCGTCATTTTCAAAAATCCGCGTCCAGGCGGTTTTGCCGAAGGCGCGCAAGGCGTCATCCTTCGTGCCGCCGGCGGCGATGGTATCGGCGTAGGTTTTTTCGACAAGGCGGATGGTTTCTTTTCCCGCATCCGTGCCTTCGAAGCGGAATTTCATGTAGACCCAATAGGTTTGATCTCCGGCTTCCTTGGCTTCCTAGGCGACCATCATTTCTTCCGCGAAGGCGGCAGATTCGATGGAGAGGTTGCGGGCGACGCGGGAGCGGATGTCCCAGTCGCGCTCGTAATTCAAAAGACCGTGGCTGTGCTGCGCCGCGTGCAGCATTTCATGCGCCATATGCATGATGTAGGACACGCGCTGCGCGTCTGGCGCGGCAATGATGGCGTTGCTGACGGGCAAATATTGTGCACCAACCCCCGCCGGCAGATTTTCAAGATTGCACATGGCAATTTTCGCGGCCACCGCATGGTCGACCAGCGGCTTGCCGGAAACGGGGAAGCCGTTGAGCGCGGTCATGGCTTCCGCCAGCTGATGCTGTTTCGCATCGCCCGGCGCAGGTGTGGCGTTCGCCATCATGCACAGCTTGGCCATGTAATATTGCTGGCGCTCTTCCGCGGTCAGAAGCGCAAGGCGCGTCTGTTCCGGCGCGGTTAAAGTTTTTGCATCGGGGGCATTGTACTGGAAAACCTGCTGGTCATA
>JBBQWK010000168.1:0-4771 GCA_038210695.1 Alphaproteobacteria bacterium | reverse complement strand
ATATAGGCGATAATCTCGCGCTGGTCCCAGACGTGGTTGCCGGTGGTCAGGCAGTCAACGCCGGCTTTGTAAAAATCATCGCAGATCTGCGCCGTGACGCCAAAGCCGTGCGCCGCGTTCTCGCAGTTGACGATAATGGCGTCAAGCTTGTAGCGGGTGCGCAGGTCTTTCAGCGCGGCGGTTACAGCATCCCGCGCATCACGGCCCACGACGTCGCCAAGGAATAAAATTCTCAAACTGTCGCTCCCGGCGGGTTGTAGACATTGGTATCGGTGACGATACGGTGCAGCGGAAAATCATGCATATCGGTCGGCACCACATCGACGCGCTGCGCCTCGAAGGCGACGCCGACGGCGAAGAATTTCTGGCGCACCTGTTGCAGATGTTCAAACGTGCGGTCGAACTGGCCGGAGCCATAGCCCATGCGGTTCGCCAGCGCATCAAAAGCGATCAGCGGCACAATCATCAGGTCAGGCAGCAGCACTTCGGAATGTTTTTCGTCCGACTCTTCGATGCCGTGCAAGTTGCGGTAGACAGGCGTCGTCGGCGTCCAAGTGCGGAATTCAAGCGAGGCCGCGTTATTGATGACGGTCGGAATAACAATGCGGTAGCCGGCTTCCAGGAGGTGCTGCATCAGCGGCTTCGGGTCCAGCTCGGAATTGAAGGGCATGTAGGCGGAGACAACAGCGCCGCTTGCCGGCAGTTCAACATTTTTGAGGAAGTTGTCTTTCAGCGCCAATGATGCCTGCGCGCGGTATTCCTTCGGCAGCGCCTGGCGTTTCTCGAAGGCGGCAAGGCGGACGGCATCCTTGCTTAAAAATGGGGCTGTATCCTGCGGCGCCAAGTTCTACTATCTCCGCTAGTCAAAAAGAAGAGTGGAAGGAGCCACCTGCGCCGTTGACGGGGTTATCCGCTAGGCCCTGTGTTAACAGGTTGGACACCATATAACCAGACCACGGTCTGGCCAGGGACAGCATCCATAGCGATCTTATCGGCCTCTGGGACAGTGCTGTCTTACGCACGCTGCAGCTGCCTTCCGGAAAGTAATCTAGGCCGTTTGTACCCGTTGTGCAATGGAATCAATGCGTTTTGCCACTTGTTCGATCAATTTGGCAAGCGCCAGCTCTTCTTCCTTGCTGGCTTTTTCCGCTGCGGCATTGGGAACATTGGGATTATTGGCAACAGGCGCCGCCGCCTGCTGGGCAAGCGCTCGCGCGGGTTTGGGGCCTTCCTGGGCCTCGAACAGCTCGTCCGCCAGCACAAGGGTGGTCAGAACCAGCAGATGAGCGTCGTTATAAGCGGCGCCGGATTTGGAGATTTGCTGCAGGCGCTGGTCGATATAGGCGGCGAGGTCCACGACCCTGCCCTCCTGCCCTGCGTCGCAGGCGATTTCGTAGATGCGGCCATTCAGCGTGATGTTTACTTCAGCCATGATTTATTCCTCCGTCAGCAGCATTTCGAGGCGATTGATTGTCTGGTCGAGCTTGGCGGCGATTTTCTTGTTCACTTCGCGCTCGTTGCGGGCGGACAGGTCGAGCTGCGGCTCTTCCTTGGTTTTCTTCACCGTGATAAAACGCTTTTCGACAGCCGATTCCAGCTTGGCGAGCGCCTTGTCGAGATTTTCAAGGGCGGGCTTGAGAGCAGATTTCATGGGTAATACCCCTTATGGCTTCGATACTTGACGCGGTTTTTGAACCGTCTTAACGATGTTATTATCTGATAAATCCTACAATATGTCTCCTCAACGTAGCCGTCAATACGGACAGCTAAAGAATTGAATCTTTTTAAGACTTTACCTCGGAGGCAATAGTTGACGCTTCCTTAACGATATGTAAATATAATACGCATTATGAGCGTCACCACTCCAAAAGCATTTTTGCCCGAAGTTGAAAGCATCGCCCGCGAAGCTGGCGCGGAGATTTTGAAGTTTTACCATGCCGAAACCGCGGTGCGCATCAAGAACGACGGCAGCGAAGTGACGGATGCCGATATCGCCGCCGAAAAAATCATCCTCGCCCGCCTTGCCAAGCTGACGCCGGACATTCCGATCGTCTCCGAAGAAGCCTACGAGCGCGGTGAAATTCCCGATATTTCCAAGGGCACGTTCTGGACGGTGGACCCGCTGGACGGCACCAAAGAATTCACCAGCAAGACCGGCGCATTTGTTGTCGCCATTTCGCTGGTTGTGGATAACAAGGTTGTCCTCGGCGCCATCTACCACCCCGCCTTCGATGTCATGTTCGTGGGTGCCGGCCCCGGCACGGGCGAGAAAATTGGCAGCCTTGGCATCCGCGAAAAACTGGGCCCGTCGACAACCATGGCCGAAACGGCGCGCGTGCTGATGAACGAGCCCAGCACCAACATGCCCATGGTAAAAGGCTACTTGACCGAACAGTTTGGCAAAGCCGTCAATATCGACCCGAAGCCCGGCATCCTGCGCGCCTGCCAGGTTGCCGAGAATTCGGCCGATGCTTCCGTGATTTATCCGCTGAAACGCGAAGGCCGCACCAAATGGTGGGACGTCGCCCCCGGCCAGGCCATTGTTGAAGCGGCTGGCGGCAAAGTCCGCACCATAGACGGCAAGGAAGTGCGCTACGACTCCCCCGACTTCCAGGTTCCGCCCGTTATTTCCGTGAGCCCCAACTTCGCCTTCCGCCTCAACGAAGACGCCGCCAACGACGCGGTTTTTGATCAGAAAAAAAGCGACAAGAGTAAGCCGGACCAGAACAAGTTTAAGTAGGCATTATTATAGCCGGCGAACGCAGGAAAATTTTTCGTTCGTCTCCATGCTCGATTAGCGTCGAACGCACGGCATAAGATCTTAACGCCTTTCTGCCTACATGCGATCGCTCAGAAGCGGCATTCAGGTGAAAATTAACAGTAACGGGCTTGATTTTCATTTTTTCCGCGATTTCCTTGATAGATAGACTTTGACCAAAATAAAACAAAACTCTTTCCTGCTGCCGGGTATGAGAAACTATTTCTGAATAGCGCTGGGCTGCGCTTTGCGTGAGTGAAGTAAGACGAATAATGGCGGAACAGGAAAAGCGGTGCTTCGCGTTAACATGCGCGACAGACAATACCCATGCACGATTATGAAGTCGAACAGGGATAACCAAACCGCTCCGCAATAAAAAGCTGCCAGCATATAGAAAAAAGAATGGATCCTGGTAGTAAAAATCGGACCAAGGTGTTGCATGCGTAAGACCGGGCGCAACTCTTCTGATAGGGTCATCAAAAGTAAGATTGGCGTTATATACTTCTGTCCAAGCTCCTCCAAAGTTATTAAAGACATCGTACCAATAGTCGCCTTGCCTAGAAACTATGAACTCGCTTAAGAGCCAGTGATGAATATCCAACTCCCGTAGTTTTTGAGCAAGCAGCTGCCTCACGTCACGTTTAACGACGCAGTTTGCGAATTCCTCGTAAATAATTTCTGTCATAGTTTGCTTTCTTGGATGAAGATTACCTAGAAAAGCATTCTGACGTTCCCGAAGATAGCTATTCACTTGTATAGCTTGCGAAGGCAGAAAATAAAAAAGCCGGATCTTTTCGATCCGGCTTTTTTATCAAGTCAGGCTATCCCTGAAAATGTTTAGAAACCACCGGGCTTCAGTTTGAAGCGGTCTTTGGCCTGCAGCTTCAGCGTCGCCTGTTTGGCGGCGACTTCGGCTTGCTGGAAATCCACCTGGCTCTTGTCGCCAACGCGGACGTTCATCCAAAGGGTTTTCATGTCGTTGACGCGTCCGGCCCAGAGGTCCGGCGCGAAGACGGCGTTGAGCTGGTTACGCTCCGCCAGAATGTTCAGCAGCGAATTGCCATGGCGGTCCTTCGACAGGAAATCGTCGAGGGTCAGCGGCTCTGCCGATTTGCGGGCGATATCGACCACTTTGTCGAAATGGCCGAACTTCACGGCGCCCATAAGGCAGGTGTTGCCGATCAGGCCGGAAGCGTTACGCAGGTCAGAAGTTTTGATTTTCTCGCCGGTTTGCGTCAGGCGTTTTTCAACGGCGGCGTAATCATCCCACAGGGCGCGAAGGCCCAAGGGGAGGATGGCAGCAGGGCCTTCGGAGCCGGCAATAGGCGCCAGCAGCGCGGCCTTGCCGTCAAAGGCCGAGAAATCGACCTTTTTAGCGTAGGTTTTGCTTTCGGCATCGGCGTAGGCATTGTCAAAGTCGCGCGCGCTCATGGCGGAAGTTTTCCAGCCTTCTTTCACCTGGCCCCAGAGTTCCAGCATATCGGGCAGGCGGTCGACCCAATGGTCGGCGGTGAAGACTTTGGACAGCGCCTTGCGCTCGGCAGCTCTCGCAAGGATAGTCGAGACGAAACCGACGGGGCGGACGAAATCAGCCACATCAAATCTTTCGCCGTGCGACTTCATGCCTTTCACGAGGTCATCGTATTTGTCCCAGGCGTTCTGGTAGTAGAAAACCGTGTCGCCGGAATTGTCGGGCAGCATCAGGTAATCTTTTTTGAAGTAATCGCCGGACTGCGCCAGCTTGCGGTTCACTTCTTCGTAATTACCGCGCTCGATAAAGGCGGAACGGAGATCATTGGTGGTCAGGCTCGCCTTGGCGAGGCCGTCTTCCGGCAGCTGACGGCCTTCGGCGGCCAGCAGGTTGCGCTTGAGGTTGAGGTCAAGCAGGCCGTCGTTCTTGAAGGTATCGCGGCGGTGCGGCACGGGCACTTTGTACCACAGGCGCTCCATTTCATCGAAGCGGCCCTGCCACACGGGCTGGCTGAAGATTTTGCCGAGGCCCTGGTTTTCCTT
>JBBQWK010000167.1:0-4789 GCA_038210695.1 Alphaproteobacteria bacterium | reverse complement strand
TCGTAATCATCGAGCACGGCAAGGCGCTCGGCCTCGTCGTAGTACGGCTCTGCAGGATCGCACTGCTTCATGACGCGTTCTTTTGCCTTTGATGAAAGCCGGGGCCAATGACGCACCCGCCGGCTGCAAATGATATTGTTTCGCTATTCCCGTAACTTACAATGACATAGGGTGAAAAAGCCAGCCTTCTATACTTGCCCTTGAATTAACTTGGTATTAACCCCCTTGCCATATAATGGCCTTCTAAGTGACCTCGAGAAAGGCCATAAGGACAGGCCATAGGGACAGGTATGACCGACTTTTTAAACCAGCCGGATACCAAATCTGTCGCCTTTATGAAGGCGGCGGCACCGCCCGAGGTGCGCCTATCATTCATCACCACTGAAAAAGAACAGCTTTTTAACCTCGGCCGACAGCTGGCGGCGGGTTTTTCGCCTGCCCTGCTGCTGGATGCAGAGGCGCCGGTAATGGTCGCCATCGACGGCACGTTCAAATCGGGCAAATCCATTGTGCCGGATGTCGTGCGCGAAACCCTGCTGGGTACGCAGGCAGCGTTTAGCGGCGAGAAAAATCATCAGGAAAGCTGGATCGGCGAAATCAAAGGCGTGCCGGTGGAGATTGGTTTCATCAACGCCGGCCACCGCGACCCCGCGCCCTTCCTGCAGCAGCGCACCGCCGGCGGCATCACCTTTGTGAACAACGACCTGCGGCACGAGGCAGGAACGCCCGGCCTTGAAATCTGGGTTGAATCCCCCGCGTCGTCGCAATCAAAGCGCGCCTACAAAAGCAGCTTTGCCGATACCTTTGCCGACCAGTCGTTGAAGGAAGACAGCGAATGGCTGCGCTACGTTGAAATAAAAGTCACCGACCCGCGCCTGCTGCTGTCCAAACAATTCCAGTCCGCGCTGCAGAACATTGCCGCCGGCATTCCCGATGTGAAAACCAATTTGCCGGCTGTCAGCGCCGCGCTGCCGAAAACTATCCAGCCCGCGACGACCGGACCCAAGGGCAGCACCCTCACCCACTAATCATTTCCAGCAAATATTAAAGGCTGAACTTGTCGCCGGCTTTGTATTTGGTGACTTTCACGCCGGACAGCGTAATGGGGCGGCCGCGGCCGATGTGCGTTACGTCCGATGTCGCTTCCTTGCCGTCAACCACAGTCACATTGCCACTGCCGATGACCTCGAATTCATTGCCGCGGAAGATAACGCCGGTGTCTTCATCAAGGCCGATGCCGGTTTTATGCGGCGCGGCGGCGACAACGTTGAACAGGCGCGGCAGGCGGCCGACGGGTTCTTTTTTCTTCGGCTCGGAAATCCAGCTCAGCAGTTTGCGTTTCGCCAGCGCGAAAAAGCTTTCGTGCTCGTGGTTGAAGTGCGTGTCAAAGACCGCATGTTCCTGAAAGCCGAAGCCTGAGGCCATCATCACTTCGCCTTTGTGATGGCCTTTTTTATTGCGGCCGCCGTAAATCATCAGCTCCGACATCACGGCCGCACCGGCGGAGGTTCCGGCGACAACCGCGCCCGCTTCCTCGCGTGCTTTCAACGCCGCAAAAAAGGGCGTCGCGTTTAAAATGGTGGCTAACTTCAGCTGGTCGCCGCCGGAAAAGAAAATCACATCGGCGTTTTTAACCTGCTCCAGCAGTTTCGGATCGGCGGCTTCGCGGCGGTTGGTGACATGCGCGATAGCGGGCTTGATGCCAAGGCGGCCGAAAGCATCTTCATATTTTTTGGCGGTTTCGACAGGCATGCCGGTGGCGGTGGTGACGACCAGCACATTTGGCGCGGTCGCATGGGCTTCCGATATCACACGGCGAAGAACGGTCATGTCACCGATCTTGTCTTCCGCTCCGCCTATCGCAATCCAGGTCATCTGCTTACCACTTATTGTCTAAATTACAATATCATGGTGCAGAATGCGCTGCAAGCAACTGCGCAATTTTTTAACCCTGCGCGAAGCCTGTGGGCTTCAGGCGCTTGTAGCTGGCGGGCGGCGTTGCCGGCGCGTAAAAGCCAATCGAGTCAAAAGTGACAGGGCCTGCCGCAGCGGCGGTGACTTTTGAAATGCCGTTCAGCGGCGCGGAGCGCGTGACGATGACGTCATCTGCTTTGAGGGTCGGGAAATCCTGCTGCGCTGCATTAAACAACTCCGTCAGCGTCTTCAGCGAAATGCTCGCATCCGTGCGCAGCACGCAGTAGGTGGTGGTTTCCGCAGGCTTGCCCTTGGGCTGGTAGGTTGAATCCTGGCATTCCTTGATGATCGTCATGGTCAAATTCCCTTGTTTTAAAATCAGCCGAGACCGGCGGTTTTTGGTTTCGGCAGGCTGCCGCTGGCGGCAGGCGGATTGCCTTGAAGGCTGATAAGCTTTTCACGCATCAGTTCAATTTCCGTCTGCGAATCAAAATCGCTGAATTTCTGCACCTGCAGCTGCGACGTTAGCGCAACCGCGACCGCAACGGAAACGCCACCGTCATAGCCGCCGGCAGCCTTGGAATCCTTCAGCTCGGCGCGTTCGCTGAAAACGCTTGTCACCTGTTCCGCAGCGAAATTGAAATACCGCGTCAGCGAACCGCGCGAATTCAGGATCGAGGTGGTCACGCACAGCGTGTAATCATCTTCTTTGCTATGGGTCGTTGTCATGGCTTCAGCCCCTGTTATTCCGCGTGAAATGGAGGGCACACGATTAAACATCAAGACAACTTATGTCAATAATCGATATAACTAACTGTAATCATTGAATAATAAAACATGAACGCATGATTTTACAAAATCTTCAGAAGTCTTTGTTAATATATGCCTATCAATGATTCTGACACTAGGGACCCGATATGCCGAAAAATCCGAATGTGCCTTACGATGTGAACCCCAAATACGTCAGCCTGCCGGCGAGCGATCTCGTCACCGCGCTGATGAAGGTTGAGGACTACAAGGCCTTCGAAGTGAAATTCGCCAAGCTTTCCGGCGGCGCGAAAGACAAGTTCTGCGCCATTGCGGGTTTCGAGCCCTCGAAATTCCACCCGGAGATGGACAACCCCTACAATAAAATGTCCCCCGTCTCGCAGGACGCCTTCAAGCAGGAGCTGAAAAACGCCGGCATCGGCTTCTTTGACAACAAGCTTGAAAAGATTTTCCGCGTGGATCGCGATGAAGGCACCATTGGCCGCGACATCCGCTCCGGCAAGCAAGGCTTCACAACGCCGGTTTACAGCGTTGCCGGCAAATCCGTCATCCAGCAACTGTTTGACGACGCGGGCAATCTGTCGCGCGGCGTTGCCGAGATTTACGGCGTCCCCTCCGACCGCAGCGAGGCTATTTTCAAGCGCGCCGGCGGGATCCGCAAAGACCTCATCGGCACCGTCAAGGAATCCCAGCTGCCCGTCAAGCCGCAGCGCGGCATGCGGATGTGATTTGAAGGCTTTTTCCTTTAAAAAAGCCCCGTTTTTCCGGGGCTTTTTTTTGTGCGCCGCGCCTGCTATTCTTGGCACCTTGCAACGATTTCAAGGAACCACACGCCATGGCCAGCAACAAGCCCGCCCCCGCAACGCCCGAGGCTCTGGCCCCCAACGCGCATGTCGCGGGGCAGTACGAGAAATGGGTTTACCCCGCGCCGATCATGGACCTCAACGCGCCGGAGCATAAATCGCGCCGCGATGGCGGCGATTTCGAGCGCAACTGGTTCACTTTCTGGCCGAATGAATCGCCGCGTAAAGATCTGGATGTTCTGGTCGCCGGCTGCGGCAGCAACGCCGCCGCGCGCTACGCCTTCAACCACCCGAAGGCGCGCGTCACGGGACTTGACCTCTCCTCCTCCTCCCTCGCGCATGAGCAGTATTTGAAGGACAAGCACAAGCTTGCCAATCTCGACCTGCATCAGGGCCGGCTGGAAGATGTCGCGGCACTTAAAAAGAAATTTGATTTCATCGACTGCTCCGGCGTGCTGCACCATTTGCCGGACCCTGTCTCGGGACTGAAAGCGCTTGGCAGCGTGCTGAAGCCCAACGGCACTATCGCCATCATGGTTTACGGCCAGTACGGCCGCACCGGCGTTTACATGGTGCAGGAAATGTTCCGCCTGATGGGCCTTGGCCAGACCGCAGATGACGTTGCCACCGTTAAAAAAACGCTTGCCTCCCTGCCCGCGCGCCATGCCGTGCAGGATTACGCGCAGCGCACCCGCGACACCAAATATGACGCAGGCCTTGTCGACAATTTCCTGCACCGTCAGGACCGCGCCTATACCGTGAAGCAATGCGTTGAATTCGCGGCGGAGGCAGGCCTCAGTTTCATGAACTGGTGGGATAATATTTTATATTACCCCGAAGGCCAGCTGAACCCCGGCCATGATTTCTACCAGAAAGTGAACGCCATGGACGAACAGTCCATCTGGGAATTTATGGAGCTGTATAACGGCACGCTGGGCCAGCATGCCTTCGCGGTCTGCCACCCGCAGCGCGACCGCAAAACCTATAGCGTGGATTTCAGCGGCTCCGGTTTCATGAAATACATCCCCGTGCTGCGCTCCTCCCCCGCGCCTGCCAAATCCGGCACGGCGGCAGCGCAGATCGAGGCAGGCTCCATCGCCATCCAGCGCCCGACCTTCCCCGCCTTCCAGCTCAGCCCGGTTCTGTCAGCGATCTACAAGCAGATCGACGGCAAGAAAACCATTGAGGAATGTTTTGACGCTGCCAGCACTGCCGCAGGGCCGGTCGCAGACAAGGAAGCAATCTGCCGCTCCGCCTTCCGCTACCTCTGGCGTCTTAGCCACATCTTCCTGCGCCTACCCGCT
>JBBQWK010000166.1:0-4798 GCA_038210695.1 Alphaproteobacteria bacterium | reverse complement strand
ACGTTGACGCCGAAGTCGCGGGCGATCTGGTAGAGGCCGCCTTTGGAGCCCTGACCGATGGCCTTGAATTTCCAGCCGAGGCCTTCCCGCACCATTTCGCCAAAGATCATGGCGTTGTCGGTGGAGGCGTCTTCAGTCAGGTCATAGCGGGCGATTTCAACGCCCGTCAGCAGATTGACGATGCGGATATACGCGCCCTTGATCAAGCCGAAGTTCTGCTGGCGGTCTTCTGCGTTGTGGATGGTGACGGCGAAGGAAATTTTATCAACGTCGAAGGGCATGTCTTCCATGTTGATCTCGATGACTTCGCTGTCATTCGCGCCTTCTTTTTTCTCGCCGGTAATGTTGTCGCCCTTGTGCTTGACGGAGCCCTGGTCGGCTTCGAGGTTGTTGTAGAAAACAAAATCCGTATCGCGGCGCACGCGGCCGTCGCGGTTCAGAATAAAGGCGGAGGCATCGATGTCGACAGGGTTGCCGCCGGTTTCCGACGGCGCTTCCCAGCCGAGGCCGACGAAAAGCTTGTGCAGCTGCGGATCAACTTCGAGCAGGTCAACTTCCTGACCCTTGTTCATATGCGCGCGATCGGTGCCTTCCTGCATGGTCTTTGGTCCTTATGATTTTCGCAGCAGCTTGAGAAGATTTTTCATATCTTCCGGCAGCTCCGCTTTCAGCGATATCTTATTTTCGCTGATCGGGTGGATAAATTCAAGCTGCGCCGCATGCAGCGCCTGCCGTGGGAAGCGCATCATGGCTTCCGCCGTCTTTTCAGGCACTTTATGCAGTTTTACAAAACGCGGAATGGCGTGCTTGCCATAGGTCGGGTCGCCGACCAGCCAATGCTTGATATGCGCCATATGGACGCGAATCTGGTGCGTGCGCCCCGTCTGCAGCCGGCATTCGACAAGGGAGGCGTAGAGGCCGTAAGCCTCCAGCATCTGGTAATCGGTAATCGCTTCCCGCCCGCCTTCCAGCACGACGGCAATTTTCTGGCGGTCTTCGCGGCTGCGCGCCAGCTGGGTTTCAATGCGGCCGGACACCGGCGACATATTGCCCCAGACAATTGCCTGATAAAGCCGCTTCAATTTGCGGGAGGATAATTGTTCCGTCAGGCCTTTGTGCGCAGCGTCATTTTTGGCGACGATAAGCAGGCCGGAAGTTTCTTTATCGAGCCTGTGAACAATGCCGGGGCGTTTGACGCCGCCGATGCCGGAAAGTTCATCACCGCAATAAGCCAGCAGCGCATTCACCAGCGTGCCGTCATGGTTGCCCGCGCCGGGATGCACGACCATGCCCGCCGCCTTGTTGATGACAACGACGTCTTTATCCTCGTACACAACTTCAAGGTCAATTTTCTGCGGGCGCGGCAGCGCCTCCACCGACGGCGGCACGGTAATTTCGAACACGTCGCCGGGTTTCACCTTATAAGCGCTGTTATCAAATTTTTCGCCGTTGAGCAGCAGGTTGCCACCCTCGATCAGCTGCTGCAGGCGGGAGCGGGAATATTGCGGCGCTTGTGTGGCCAGCACCTTGTCGAGGCGCAGGCCCTTGTCGCTGTCGGATGCTTTGACGGTAAAGGTTTCCATGATATAGCTTATCGCATAATTAAAAGGATAATGCCAATGCGGGGATTGAAAACGCTTGTCGCCACCATGACCCTTCTGCTGGCCCTTGGCATGGGCCTGCTGGTCTATGGGCTAGTCACCAAAACATCGACAAAAACACCAGCAAAACAGGCTGCCGTCGCCGCGCCGTCGGAACTCCAACTGCCCAGCCTCAGCCATGTGGAGCATATCTCGGCATGGAAAGACGGTGTTGCGCTGTATGTGGCAACGCCCGATGGCGATTACATTTATTTTGTAGACCCTTCCAGCGGCGTTTCGCCCGCGCGCATAAAAATAAGGCGCACGACCGATCCCTTCCCCGGCGCAAAATAATTGTTTTAATCCAAGACGATAGATAAAAACCGCGACTTGTGCGGAACGAAGCTTGAAAAGGGGGCGTTGGGAATGCAGAACCCATCCACCAACAAGCCGAGGCTGCCCCATGAAAAAGCAACGCCCCCCTCTCCATACCCCGACGCTGAAAGAGCGCCTGACCGGCAAAGTGGACGCCATCGAATTGCTGACGCAAGACCATAAAAAGGTGCAAAAGCTGTTCAAGGAATTCCAGCAGCTGGTGGAAGATGACGACAATAACCTGCAGCGCAAAAACGAAATCGTCCGCGAAGCCTGCGGCGAGCTTTCCGTGCACGCGCAGATCGAGGAAGAAATCTTCTACCCTGCTGTCGCCAAGCTGATCGGCGACCATGAAATCATGGACGAAGCCAAAGTCGAGCACGACGGCTGCAACGACCTGATCGAACAGCTGGCCGATATGGAAGCCGGCGACGAATTATTTGACGCCAAATTCATTGTGCTTGGCGAAGCCACCAACCACCACATCCGCGAGGAACAGGAAGAAATGTTCCCCAAAGTGCGCGCCACCAGCATCGACCTTGACCGTCTCGGCCGTCGTCTCGAAGCCCGCAAGGCAGAACTGCTGGAGCAGCGCGGCATGGATGTCGACTATATCCGCGACATCAACCTTACCAGCCCGCATGCCAAAGGCGTGCTGACGAAGGAAGGCCTGCTGCCGTAACAAGTTTTCCGGCGTCTGACGCGCCGGTCAAAAAAAGAGCATAGGTATGTTCTCCCCCTGGGGACGCACCTATGCTCTTTTTTATTTCGGCTTTTCCGCGTCGATCGCGTTTTGAATTTTATTCAGCATCGAGCCTTTATCCCACTCCGCAGGCATCGGGATGGTTTCGATCAGGTTGCCCCTGGCATCCAGCAGGTAGCTGGTGGGGATGCCGGCATAAATCCACTTGCTCTGGATATCATGCACGCGGTCAACATAGGCGCCAAGGTTAAGCGCGCCGTGCAGCTTCATGAAGCTGGCGACCTTTTTGCGGTCGGACTCGACCGAGATGGGCACGACGATAAACTTCTGCCCCTTCATCTTTTCCTGCAACCGGTCGAGGGAGGGAAGCTCCGCAACGCACGGCGGGCACCATGTGGCCCAGAGATTGACCAGCACCACGCGGCCGCGGAAATCATCCAAGGTCGTTTCGCGGTTTTTTTCGTCGTAAAACACCACCGGAGCCAGATTCTGTGCGGCGTCATTTTTGGCGCCTTGATTTTCCTTAACAATTAGCGGGACGGCCCCATAGGCCAGCAAGGCCGCAAGGGCGACCGTCCAGAGATAAATTTGGGCTTTTCCGCGCATGATTCATTAACTCCAAATTAGAAACCGGACTATATAATAGTTAAGAGTGGGTGTGAAATGAGAATAGTTTTCCTGTCGTTCTATCTGGCCGTCTTTTTAAGCGCCGCAAGCCTGTCCGGCTGCGGCATCAAGCCGTCTGCGGTTGACCCGCCGGACTCGGTCGACAAGGATTATTTCCCGCATACCTACCCCGATCCCGCCAATGACCCTGACCCGCAACGGTATATCCGCAAATGATTCCCCTGCATTACAAAAACGGCCGCCTCTTCATGGAAGACGTGGACCTCGCCGCCATCGCCGACAAAACCGGCACGCCCGCCTATTGCTATAGCGCCAAGCGCCTGACGGAAAATTTCAGCGCCTATCATGACGCGCTGAAAAGCGTGATGTCGGAAAAGGACTTTTCCCTTTGCTATGCCTGCAAGGCGAATAGCAACCTGGCCGTCCTGCGGCTTTTGAAAAACCTTGGCGCGGGCGCGGATATTGTTTCCGGCGGTGAACTGGCGCGCGCACTTGCGGCTGGTGTCTCGCCCTCCAAAATCGTCTACTCCGGCGTCGGCAAGTCGGAAGCGGAGCTGACGGAAGCGATCAAACGCAATATTTTTCAAATCAACGTTGAATCGGAACCCGAGCTGGAATTGATTTCCCGCATCGCGCAGCGCCTTAAAAAGACCGTCACCGTTTCCGTCCGCATCAACCCCAACGTCGATGCGAAGACCCATGCCAAAATCACCACGGGCAAAAAAGAAAACAAATTCGGCATTGATATTGATAAAGCGCCCGCCCTCTATGCCCGCGCCAAAAAGATGAAAGGCGTCCGCGCTTCCGGCGTTGCCGTCCACATCGGCTCCCAGCTCACCAGCCTTGCGCCGTTCCGCAAGGCTTACATTCGCGTCGCTGAGCTTGTGCTGAAATTACGCAAGCAGGGGCATGACATTACGCGCGTTGACCTTGGCGGTGGCCTTGGCATTACGTACAAAGATGAAACGCCGCCCGACCTGTACCTTTATGCCCTTATGATCCGCGATGTGATTTCGCCGCTGGGCGTGCATATCGTGCTGGAGCCCGGCCGCTCCATCGTCGGCGATGCCGGTATTCTTTTGTCCCGCGTCGTCAACGTGAAGAAGGGGGACGACAAGCAGTTCCTTATTCTCGACGCCGCGATGAACGACCTGATGCGACCGTCGCTCTACGATGCCTATCACGCCGTGCTGCCGTACAAACCCGGCGGCAAAAAGCGGCTGTACGATGTAGTAGGCCCCGTCTGCGAAACCGGAGATACCTTCCTCACCAACGAAACGCTGCCCGAATTAAAAGCCGGTGACCTTGTTGCCATCATGACAGCGGGGGCTTACGGCGCTGTGATGTCATCCAACTACAACACGCGTCCATTGGCATCGGAAGTCATGGTGAAGGGCAATAAATTCGCCCTTGCGCGCAAAAAGCAGACGGTGGATGACCTTGTGAAGCAGGATATTATTCCGGGGTGGCTGTAAATGAGCCTGGAAGGCCTGACATTTAACTGGGTCTTTTT
>JBBQWK010000165.1:0-4818 GCA_038210695.1 Alphaproteobacteria bacterium | reverse complement strand
GGTGCTGGTCGAGGAAAAAAACTGGATATCCGAGACGCGCTTCATGCACGCCCTCAACTACTGCATGCTGCTTCCGGGGCCGGAGGCAACGCAGCTGGCGGTTTATATCGGCTGGCTGCTGCTGGGCACCACCGGCGGCATTATGGCGGGGCTGCTGTTTATCCTGCCGGGCTGCGCTGTCATGCTGGGCCTCAGCATTGCCTATGCGCTCTACCATGCCGTGCCGCTGATCGCCGGTATTTTCTTCGGCCTTAAATGCGCGGTGCTGGTTATTGTAATCGAGGCGGGTCTGCGCATCAGCCGCCGCGCGCTGAAGAACAATATTTTTCGAGCCCTCGCCGTGCTTTCTTTCATCGCGATTTTTCTGTTCAACGTACCCTTCCCGCTGATTGTACTGGCGGCAGGCCTCGCCGGCTATTTTCTGCCACAGAAATTGATGGCGGATAAAACGACGACGCTGGCGACGGCGGATGACAGCATCATCGACCGCATGTTCGCCGCCGGAAAAATGGAGCATACCGCGCCCTGCATCCGCCATGCGGGGGGCACGCTGCTGATCGGGTTTGCGCTCTGGCTTTTACCGGTATTTGCCTGCTTCTGCCTTCTCGGCGGGGACAGCGTTTTCACGCAAATCGGCCTGTTTTTCAGCCAGATGGCGGTGGTCACCTTCGGCGGCGCCTATTCGGTTTTATCCTACGTCGCGCAGCAGGCGGTACAGCATTATTACTGGCTGGATGCCGCCGATATGATGAACGGATTGGGCCTTGCGGAAACAACGCCGGGACCGCTTATTCTGGTCAATGAATACGTCGGCTTCCTCGGCGCGTTCCGCGCGGCGAGGGGACTGCCGCCGCTGCTGGCGGGCGCGCTCGGCGCGCTGCTGACGGTGTGGGTCACCTTTGTGCCCTGCTTCCTCTGGATCTTCCTTGGCGGGCCTTATGTGGAGCAAACGCAAGGCAACCTGAAGCTGAAAAACGCCCTGTCCTGCATTACTGCTGCTGTCACCGGCGTCATTGCCAACCTCGCCCTCTGGTTCGCGCTGCATGTGGTGTTTGCCCGCGTCAACTGGCTGCATAGCGGGCTTATATCAACGCATGTGCCGGTATGGTCGACGATCATTTTTACGGCGCTGTTCCTGTCGCTGATATCCGGCTACTGCCTCTTCCGCCTCAAGCTCGGCATGGGCTGGACGCTTGGCATCACGGCCGTGCTGGGGCTGATGTATACGCTGCTGTAAGGCTTATTGAGGCGCCGTGTTGACGCATTTGCCTTCCACGCAGGCGGCCTTGAACGGCGTTGGCGAGCATGGCGGGCGGTTGGAGGCGGCGCTGCCTTCCGGATAGCAGGCTTTTCGCACTAAATTCTGGCGTACTTCCAGTGCGGCGATGAATTCTGCCGAGGCATGGGCGGTGGGCAAAATCACCGGTGCGACGCAGCTATCGACACGATAATAAAAACCATCACAATCCGCATCGGCCTTGCAGCTGTTGGGCACGGCGGCGAAATACGCCTCGAGATCTGTTTTCGCGGCCGTGCAACTGGCAGAATCATCTGCCAGGCTTGCTAAAAACGGGACAAAAATGAAGACGACGAGCGCCAAAGCGGGAATCAGGTTTTTCATGATAAAAGTCTCGGATATTTTTTAAAGAATAACAAGGGCTTCACAGTTTCTTATGGCAAGGAAATTGACTTATTTATGTCTTTGTCCGATGCCTCAAAAATGCTAAAAATAGCGACCCGATTATCGACGAAACCAAGCTCCGAAAGGCTGCCCCCGTGACCACGGATAACACCGCCCCCAAGTCAGACATTTCGATCATCACCATCGAAGACGAAATGCAGAAATCCTACCTCGATTACGCGATGAGCGTGATCGTCAGCCGGGCGCTGCCGGATGTGCGCGACGGCCTAAAACCCGTCCACCGCCGCATTTTGTACGCCATGCGCGAGGGCGGCTATGACAGCTCGAAGCCTTATAAAAAATCCGCCCGTATCGTCGGTGACGTCATGGGTAAATACCACCCCCACGGTGACAGCGCGATTTACGACGCGATGGTGCGGATGGCGCAGGATTTCTCCATGCGCCTCATGCTTGTCGACGGACAGGGTAACTTTGGCTCGATGGATGGCGACCCGCCTGCCGCCATGCGTTATACCGAAGCCCGCCTGAACAAGGTTGCGGAAACCATGCTGGAGGATATTGACAAGGAAACCGTCGACTTCCAGCCCAACTACGATGAATCGCAGCTGGAGCCGACCGTCCTCCCCACCCGCTTCCCCAACCTGCTTGTCAACGGCGCCAACGGCATCGCGGTCGGCATGGCCACCAACATTCCGCCGCATAACCTTGGCGAAGTGATTGACGGCTGCTTTGCCTATATCGACAACCCCGATGTGACGATCGACGAGCTGGTCGAAATCATCCCCGGCCCCGACTTCCCGACAGGCGGCCAGGTCTTAGGCCGTAACGGCAGCCTTGCCATGCACCACACCGGCCGCGGCTCTATCATGATGCGCGCCAAGACGACGTTCGAAGAACTGCGCAAAGACAAAACTGCCATCATCGTCCATGAAGTCCCCTATCAGGTGAACAAATCCCGCCTGCTGGAGCGTATCGCGGAATGCGTGCGCGAAAAAATTATCGAAGGCATTTCGGATCTGCGCGATGAATCCGACCGTGACGGCGTGCGCGTGGTGATCGAACTGAAGCGCGATGCCATTCCCGATGTTGTGCTGAACCAGCTGTTCAAATTCACCCCGCTGCAAACTTCTTTCGGCGCCAACATGCTGGCGCTGAACTATGGCCGCCCGCAGACCCTGAACCTGAAAGAATTTATCGTCGCCTTCATCAACTTCCGTGAAGAAGTCATCACCAAACGGACGATTTTTGAACTCGGCAAGGCGCGTGAACGCGCGCACATCTTGGCAGGCCTCGCCGTTGCGGTTGCGAACATTGATGAAATCATCCGCATCATCCGCACCGCGTCCGACCCCAATGATGCCCGCCAGAAACTGACGGCGCGCCAGTGGCCCGCCGAAAGCGTCAGCGCGCTGATCCGCCTGATTGACGATCCGGAATACCCGATTGCGAACGACAACACCTACCAGATGTCGGAAGTGCAGGCGAAAGCCATTCTTGACCTGCGCCTGCACCGCCTGACGGCCCTGGAGCGCGACAAGATCGGCGACGAGCTGAAGGAAGTCTGCAAGTACATCGAGGAATGCCTCAAAATTCTCGGCTCCCGCGCCGAACTCGTCAAGGTCATGCGCGCCGAGATGGAAGAGATTAAAACCAAATACGCAACCCCGCGCCGCACCGAACTGCTCGCGATCGAGCATGAGACCGACCTTGAATCCCTGATTCAAAAAGAAGACATGGTCGTGACCGTCAGCCATGCGGGCTACGTCAAGCGCGTGCCGCTGTCCACCTACCGCGCGCAGAAGCGCGGCGGCAAGGGCCGCACCGGCATGATCACGAAGGAAGAAGATTTCGTCACCGACATCTTCATCGCCAATACCCATACGCCCGTGCTGTTCTTCACCACCAAGGGCATCTGCCACAAAATGAAGGTCTATCGCCTCCCCCTCGGCACGCCGCAGGCGCGTGGCAAGGCCTTCGTCAACCTGCTGCCGCTGGAACAGGGTGAAACCATCTCTGTCGTCATGCCGCTGCCGGAAGATGAAACCACATGGGCATCGCTCGACGTTATCTTTGCAACAACGCACGGCACTGTGCGCCGCAACAGCCTTGAAGACTTCCAGAACGTCCGCGCCAACGGCCTCATCGCCATGAAGCTGGAGGGGGATGAAAAACTCATCGACGTGCGCACCTGCACCGACAAGAACGACATTCTTATTTCTACCCGCAAGGGCAAGGCGATCCGCTTCAGCGTCGCTGACCTCCGCGTCTTTAAATCCCGCGCCTCCACCGGCATCCGCGGCATCAAACTGATGGAGGGGGATGAAGTCGTCTCCGTTTCCATCATCCATACCGTTGATGCGACAGCGGACGAGCGTTTCGCCTACCTGAAACGCGCCGCCGCCGAACGCCAGGTTGAAGATGCAGGCGTCGAGGTCGAGGCAGACGAGGAAGAAACCGTTTCCGGCAACGTCGCCCTGACTGACGAGCGCTATGCGGAACTTGCGAAGTTCGAGGAATTCCTGCTCGCCGTCACCACCAAGGGCTTCGGCAAACGCACCTCGACCTATGAGTACCGCACCACCAACCGCGGCGGCTCCGGCATCTGGAACATGAAGGTCAGCAAGAAAAACGGCGAAATCGTCGGCTCCTTCAACGTCCAGCAGACGGATGAAGTCATGCTGGTCGCCAATTCCGGCCAGATCATCCGCATGCCCGTGGAAGACGTCCGCTTCGTCGGCCGCCAAAGCCAGGGCGTCACCCTCTTCCGCGTCGACGACGGCGAGGAAGTGGTATCAGCCGCGGTGATCAAGGACATGGGGGATGACGTTCCGACGGTTTAATTTTTTGTCATCCTGAGCGGATGTAGAGAGATTACTATCCGTTTGAAATTGCTTGGCAATTTTTGACGTTTTTGGCCTGTGTAGGGGCTGTGCAGGAAAGGTCGCGTTTTTCTACTCTTCGAGGCGCTGATTCTTAGCTAATAGTAGCGAATTCGCTAACTTGGGCAAGCCACCACAACACCGTCGCCATCACCATCAGGTTCGGCTCGACTACCCCGACTTCACCGCCGTGGTGTAAAGTGGTGAAGTCATGAAAAGCCCCAATGACCCACTGGTTCGAGCCTCCATCAGCTTTCCGCAGGAGATTTACCAGAGTCTGGAGCGGTTGGCGAAGCA
>JBBQWK010000164.1:0-4831 GCA_038210695.1 Alphaproteobacteria bacterium | reverse complement strand
CGTTGTCAGCGCATTCTGCGCGCTCATGACAATCACTTTCATGCCGGGGCGCTTGCTGCGGATTTTGGGGATGAGGTCGAGACCGTTTTCGCCAGGCATCATGACATCCGTAATAACCAGATCGCCTCTACCTTCCAGCACCCATTGATAAAGAGTCGCGCCATTATCTGTTGCGTTGACGTCGTAACCGGCGCGGCGCAATGCCTGCGTCAATACGGTTCTGATGGATACATCATCATCGGCTATGAGAACTGTTTTGACCGCGGTCATAATACATTCCTTTTCGGCATGGGGAAATTAAGCTTGAAAACAGTTTTGCCAGAGCTGCTGGAAACATCCACCGCGCCGCCATGGTCATCGACAATTTTTGACACAATGGAAAGGCCAAGACCCTCCCCTTGAGGCTTCGATGTCTGGTACGGCTCGAAAAGACAGTCCAGCATCTGGGCCGGAATGCCGGTGCCATTATCCTCGATCTCGAGGCACACAGGCAGGCGCACGCGATTGGCAGTATGGAATGCCGCATTGTTGTCGTAGCGGGTGCGGAGGATAATCTCCCCGCCGCGCTGCGGCACGGCTTCTGCAGCATTTTTCAGCAAATTCAACAAAGCCTGCATCAGGTGGTCGGGCTGGCCAAGAATATCCGGCAGTGACGGGTCATATTTTTTAACAATAACGATATCGGATGCGAAACCGGCAGCCGCGACTTTCTCCGCCTGCGCCAGAATTTCATGTAAATTAACCGGCACATGGTTTTGCGGTACGGCGTCATCGAAAATATTCACTTTTTCGACAAGGCGGAGGATGCGCTGGGTTTCTGTGCCTATCAGCGTCGCCAGTTCGCGGTCATCATCGCTGAGATTGGACATCGTCAAAAGCTGCGCTGCGCCCCGAATGCCGGAAAGCGGATTTTTGATTTCATGAGCCAGCACACGCGCCATATGCTGCGCCGGTTTGAGCGCCTGCTTTACGCGTGATGCCCATTCGCTTTTCAACGGAACGTCAGGATAGTGGAAACTTACAAGGAATATACCTTCGGCGAATTGCGACGCCGTCAGGGTGCTAACAGCGCGGCCCATCAGCGTGAAATCCTTCAATGTCACGATGCTTCCGTCTTGCCGCAGCCTTTGCAACTCGGCAGTGCCAATGCCGCAGTCGCCAAAAAGCTGTTCGACATTATTCTGGACGAGCAATTTTTGACTGCGGCCAAAAAAAGCTTCGGCGCTATGGTTGGCAAAGGCAATCCTGCCATCGGCATCCATGACGAGAATGGCGTCCGGCAAGGCCTGCAGCAGCGCTGGCAGGTTTTCCGCGATATGGGCAGCCGCACCAGCTGCCGGAACAGCCGCGCTGGCTTGTTTTAACTGACGCATTTATTACACACCGTTATATTGGTGCCTAAAGTTTAAGCACGGCATATTTTTGCCTTATATTTAGGCAAATAACAAGCGTTGACCCCCTTTCTTGCTCTCTTTAAAATGCAAAGAAGAAGCAGTTTTTGGAATTTTATGACCAATCAGCCTAAAATCGCCGTCCTCTTGGTAGCTGCCGGAACCGGCGAAAGGTTCGGCGGGTCGATGCCCAAGCAATACCTGCCGCTTCTCGGCCGCCCGCTTCTCCGCTGGTGCATTGATGCCTTCCGCAGACATTCTGCCATCAGTGCAGTTTACACCGTCATTCATGCAGATCATCAAACGGAATATGCCGCTGCAGCCGAAGGTCTTGATCTACCCGCGCCCATCATCGGCGGCGGGACGCGTCAGGAATCTGTGCGCAGGGGTCTCGAGAAAATCGCTGCGCTCTCGAAGCCCGATTTTATACTGATCCACGATGCCGCCCGCCCCGGCATTAGCGACATGCTGATTTCAGACATTTGCGCCAGTCTTCAGCGCCATGACGCCGTTATACCCGGCCTTGCGGTTGCCGACACCGTACGACGTAAAACAGGCAATGCCGTCCGCACCGAAAGCCGCGACGGGCTTTATGCGGTGCAGACCCCGCAGGCGTTTCGTTTTGACACCATTTTGGCACTGCACCAGAAATATGCCGACCGCAGCGTGACGGATGATGCCGCGCTTTGCGAATTCTCCGGCCCTGCCATCCACATTATCCATGGCGACCGCGATAATTTTAAAGTGACGCAAGGTGGCGACCTCGGCGCGATGGAACAGGCTTTGTCCGCGCGCTGCGGCGATATCCGCACCGGTTCAGGCTATGACGTGCATAAATTGGTGCCACCCGCCGGCGACCGCAAGCTGATGATCTGCGGCATCGACGTGCCGCATGACATGGTGCTGGACGGCCATTCCGATGCCGACGTCGGCCTGCACGCCATTACCGATGCCCTGCTGGCAACGATTTGCGACGGCGACATTGGCATGCACTTTAGCCCCAAAGACAACCGCTGGAAAAATGCCGACAGCGCAAAATTCCTGCGCCATGCCGCCGACCTTGTTGCGGAACAGCAGGGTATCATTACACATATCGATGTCACAATTATTTGCGAAGCGCCGAAAATTGGCCCGCAGCGCGAGAAAATGCGCGCGCGTATTGCGGATATTCTGGCCATGCCGACCAGCCGCATCAGCGTAAAAGCAACAACTACGGAAGGTCTGGGCTTTACGGGCCGCCGAGAAGGAATAGCAGCTGAATCTGTCGTTACGGTACGCCTGCCCTTTGGCAGCCGTGGCAACGTGACGCAGGACGATATCAGGAATTGGGGAACATAAAATGAGCTTTATCAACAAGTGCCGGCCCCGCATCAAGCCGATACCGGCGAACACAAAATTTACCGACTGGCCAGTCTGGCTTTCGACATGGTTTGGCGCAGGTCTTCTTCGCCCCGCGCCCGGCACCATTGGCACGCTGGCGGCGTTGCCGGTTGGCTATCTTATCGTCTGCATTGGCGGCTGGGTCGCCCTTGCGCTAAGCGCCCTTGCTTTGCTCTGCATTGGTATTGTCGCGGCGGACCGGTACGGCAAAAAATCAGGCGAGCCGGATGACCAGAGTATTGTCGTCGACGAAGTTGTCGGTGTGTGGATCGCAGCCATTCCGGCAGAGCGTTATCCTGCCTGCTGGCTTGCCGCCTTCCTGCTGTTCCGCCTGTTTGATATTACCAAGCCCTGGCCGGCGTCGTACTACGACCGCAAAAAGCGCGGCGGCATTGATGTAATGATGGATGATGTCGTTGCCGGCATTTTCGCTTTCCTGGGCGTTGCGACGCTGGCGCTGCTGTACACAAAATCCTGACCGGAGAATAAGATAATGTTTCCCCAGCACCTTCGCCAGATGGCAGAAGCGATACTTGCCGAAGCCACGCGTAAGGGCATTATGATTGTCTCGGCCGAATCCTGCACGGGCGGCCTTATCATGGGTTGCCTGACCGATATGCCGGGTTCCTCCGCCGTCGTGGATCGCGGATTTATTTCCTATTCTTACGATTCAAAAATCAACGATCTTGGTGTTGACAAGGCGCTGCTTGAAAAAACCGGCGCGGTCAGCAGCGAAGTTGCTTTGCAAATGGCCAATGGCGCGCTGAAAAATTCAAAGGCGCAGATCGCTGTTTCCGCAACCGGCATCGCCGGCCCCGGCGGCGCGACAGAAAACAAGCCTGTCGGCCTAGTCTACATCGGCATCGCCAACGGCAAGACCAACAAAAGCTATGCTATCAAGAATTTGTTCGGCGGCGACCGCAGCGCGGTGCGCCTGTCCACGGTCGAGACAGCATTGACAGCCATCCGCAAAGAACTCGACGCGCTTTAACCGTAAAGGTCTTTTGCCCGCGCTTCAAAAGCGTTGATCATCTTGACGAGCGCAAGGTGAAAAAACTGGTCGACCAGCTTTTCGAATAGCTTTGTCTTGAGCGAAAAATCGACATAAAAATCAATTTCGCATTTACCGCCCTTCAGGTCCTTGAAGATCCAGCGGTTATGCAGGTGGCGCATCGGCCCCTTCATGTATTCGACTTCGATATGCTTGGGTTTCAGAAAATGCACGCGGGATGAAAATTTCTCGCGGAAAACCTTGTAGCCGACAATCACCTCGGCGTTCAGCTGGTCGCGGTTGCGCTCGTTGATGCGGGCGCCAAGGCACCAGGGCAGGAATTCAGGATATTTCTCGATATCCATGACAAGAGCAAACAGCTGTTCCGACGTATAGGGAACGACCCGCTTTTCCTGATGCGACGGCACTTAACGGCGTGAAGCGGCAGCCGCCAGCTTTTCCTCGCGCGCAATGCGCATCTTCTCGAAATCGGCATCCGCATGATAGCTGGAACGCGTCAGCGGCGATGCCGACACCATAAGGAAGCCCTTGCCGCGGGCAATTGTCTCATACGACTTGAATTCTTCGGGCGTGACAAACCGGTCAACCGCCGCGTGTTTCGGCGTCGGTTGCAGGTACTGGCCGATGGTCAGGAAATCAACATCTGCCGCGCGCAGGTCATCCATCACTTGCATGACTTCCTGCTTGGTTTCGCCAAGGCCGACCATGATGCCGGATTTGGTGAAAATTGTAGGGTCGAGCTTCTTCACGCGGTTCAGCAGCTCGAGCGACGTAAAGTAACGCGCGCCCGGGCGGATGGTCGGGTAGAGGCGCGGCACGGTTTCAAGGTTGTGGTTGAACACATCAGGGCGCGCAACGGTAATCGGCTCGATCGCGTTGTTTTTGTCCTTGAAGTCCGGCGTCAGAATTTCAATGGTGGTGCCGGGCGACAGGCGGCGAATTTCGGAGATAACCTTCACGAACTGCTCCGCCCCGCCATCCGCCAGATCATCGCGGTCGACGGAGGTGATGACCACGTGCTTCAGGCCAAGCTTTTGCACGCCAATGG
>JBBQWK010000163.1:0-4832 GCA_038210695.1 Alphaproteobacteria bacterium | reverse complement strand
CAAAGGGCAGGCGATTGAGGCGGAGCTGCCCATTGAAGCGCCGCCGGAAAACCCCGCCCGCGACAGCTGGATTATTCAGGGCATCAATCCTTTCTCCGGCGCCAAGGTTGAAAATATTTCCCCCGCTGTGTCGGAAGAAATGGACGGGCTGAAGCGCGATTCCGGCGTTGTGGTGGTAGATGTTGTGCAGGGCAATGCCGCGCGCCTCGGCCTTCGCAGCGGCGATATTATCGTCAGTGTCAATGGCGAGGTTGTCACTTCCGTTGCGGCCTTCAAGTCGCTGCTGAAAACCGTGCCCGATAGCTGGGAAGTGCAGGTCATGCGCGGCAATGACGTCATGAATGTGCGGGTGCGCATTTAATGGCCAATCTTTTCGACGCAACGCTGGACAAGGACGAGAACCTCGAGGCCGCGCGGCAAGCGCAGCGCCCGCTCGCCGACCAGCTGCGCCCGAAAACGCTGGACGAGGTGATGGGGCAGGACCATCTGCTGAAGGATGACGGACCGCTGCGCCGCATGGTGGATAGCGGTAAAATTTCCTCCATCATTTTCTGGGGTCCGCCCGGCTGCGGTAAAACAACCCTTGCCCGGTTGCTGGTTCAGCATACCGATTTGCAGTTCGAGGCGATTTCAGCGGTTTTTTCCGGCGTGGCCGACCTTCGGAAAGTATTCGAATCCGCCGTTCACCGCCGCCGCATGGGCCGCGGCACGCTGCTGTTTGTGGATGAAATTCACCGCTTCAACAAATCGCAGCAGGATGCGTTTTTACCCTATGTGGACGACGGCACTATTACCCTTGTAGGCGCGACGACAGAAAACCCGTCCTTCGAGCTGAACGCCGCTTTGCTGTCGCGCTCGCAAGTCATGGTGCTGAACAGGCTTGATGATGCGGCGCTTGACGAATTGCTGAAGCGTGCCGAAAAAACGCTCAACCGCCCGCTGCCGCTGGTGCCTGAAGCCCGCGCTGCGCTGATTGCGATGGCGGATGGCGACGGGCGTTATATTCTGAACCTTGCGGAGCAGGTCTTCCAGCTGCAGAAAAAAGGCATGCTGGATGTTGCCGCGCTGTCAAAGCTGGTGCAAAAACGCGCCCCCATCTACGACAAGGCAGCGGAGAGCCATTACAACCTGATTTCCGCGCTGCATAAATCTGTCCGCGGTTCGGATGCCGATGCCGCGCTGTACTGGTTCTGCCGCATGCTGGATGGCGGGGAAGACCCGCGCTATATAGCGCGGCGCATGGTGCGCATGGCGACGGAAGACATCGGTCTTGCGGAACCCACCGCGCTGCAAACCTGCATCACCGCCTGGGAAACCTATGAACGCCTCGGCTCGCCGGAAGGGGAGTTGGCGATGGCGCAGGCGCTTATTTTCCTCGCCACCGCGCCGAAATCGAACTCCGCCTATACGGCTTATAACAACGCCCGTGCGGCGGCAAAATCGACCGGCTCCCTCATGCCGCCAAAGCATATTCTGAACGCGCCGACCAAGCTGATGAAAAACATCGGCTATGGCGCGGGCTATGAATACGACCATGAAACCGAAGACGGCTTCAGCGGGCAGAATTACTTCCCCGACGATATGCCGCGGGAAAGTTTCTACCAGCCGGTCGAGCGCGGCTTCGAGCGGGAGATTAAAAAGCGCCTCGATTACTGGCAGAAAATCCGCACCGAAAAAGGGGGAAAAGAATGACAATGCTTCTGGCTGTCTTTTTCGGCGGCGGTCTCGGCGCGTTGCTGCGCCACTTCTCCATCAATTTTTTCCGCGCGCAGTCAGACGGCGCTTTCCCTTATGGCACGCTGTTCGTCAATGTCCTTGGCTCCTTTATCATCGGCGTCATCATGGAATCGATTGCGCGGAAGTGGAATGTCCCTGCGCCGCTGCAGGCCTTTATGGTGGTCGGCATTCTTGGCGGCTTTACGACTTTTTCGTCTTTTTCTTTCGATGTCTACAAACTCGCGAATACGGGCGAGGTTTTTATGGCGGCGGGTTATGTGGCCCTGTCCGTTTTCCTGTCGCTGCTGGCCGTCTTCGGCGGCGTATATTTAATGCGCGGAGTACTGCAATAATGGTTGAAGGCGTCACTGTTAACGATACCGATGATGGGCAGCGTCTCGACCGCTGGCTGAAAAAACATTACCCCGATGTGCCGTTCGGACAGGTGCAGAAAATTCTGCGCACCGGACAGCTGCGCATAGACGGCAAGCGCACCAAGGGCGATGCGCGGCTTGTTAAGGGCCAGCTTATCCGCATCCCGCCGCAGCTGGCCAACCCGCAGCCGAAAGTCGACCGAGGCCTTGGCGAGCAGGACACGAAGCTCATCCAAAGCCTTGTGATTTACAAGGATGCCGATGTCATCGCCATCAACAAACCGTCAGGGTTGGCATCGCAGGGCGGCACCAAGATCGGCAAGAACGTTGACTACCTGCTCGACGGACTCAAGTTCGATTATGAGACGCGCCCGCACCTTGTTCACCGGCTTGATAAAGACACCTCCGGCGTTATGCTGCTGGCGCGTCACCCGCAGGCGGCGCGTGTACTGTCGGAAATGTTCCGCGGCCGCGATATCCGCAAGTATTACTGGGCGGTCACGGCACCGGCGCCGCAGATCAACCAGGGTAAAATCCGCTCCGCCCTTGCCAAAGTCGATGTCGGCGGCGGCGAGCGCATGATGAAGACGGACGAGGAAGAAGGCAAAATGTCGCTGACTTTCTACAACGTCATGGAACGCGTCGGCGATAACCTCGCGCATGTGGCTTTCTGGCCGCGCACCGGCCGCCAGCATCAGATCCGTGTGCATGCCGTAGAAATGGGCACGCCGCTGCTGGGTGACTATAAATACGACCCCGACCAGCTGTTCCTGGCCGAAAACCCCAACCTGCCGGAAACGCTGCACCTGCATGCACGCCGCATTATTCTGCCCCACCCGATGACGACGGGTAAGCTGGATATCACTGCGCCCTTGAGTCCCGACATGAAGAAAACCTTCAAGTACTTCGGCTTCAACGCGGAAGACAAATCCGACCCCTTCGAGGATATCGAGTAAAAAAAATGGCGGAGCCAAAAAAAAGAAAGCCTTTTTTGCTGCGGTTTATGGCTGGCACGCTGCTGGTGGTGGCGCTTTTCGGCGTCATCGCTTTTGCGGCCATGCAGTTGCTGACGCTGAACAGTTTCAAGCCGCGCATCGAGGCTTATGCATCGCAAGCGATCGGCCTGCCGGCGAAAATCAACGGCGATATTACTGCCAGCCTGCAGCGCGGCAGGCCCGCGCTGGTCTTGAATGACGTCATCGTCGGGGAAAAGGGCAGGGGCAGCATTTATGCGACCGATAAAATTACCGCCACGATGCCTTTCGGCCGGCCGGCGGCGGGGGAACCGTGGAAAGTTTTCGTCAGCATCCGCAACCTGAAGGTGGATGGCGAGGGGTATGGCGATTACAAATCGCCCCTGCATTACTATTACCCCGACGGCGTCGAACTGCCGGATATCGAAGGCAGCCTCAAGGACGCGCGCATGGATGGCAGCGCCAGTCTCCGCAACGACCAGCTGCGGCTCGATGTGAAACTGGCGGGTCTTGATTACGCACGTTTCGCCAAGGGCGTCTCCGGCGGCAATGCGCGCATCGACCTGCATTTAAAGGCGGATGCGCGCCACCTGATGCCGAGCCTGAACGGCACCGCCTTCCTCACCGGCGACAAGGGCGTGATGCAGGGTAATGCCATTGACCTTTGGGCGGGCAGCATGCTGTCCAACATTTTGAAGGGCTCGCAAAAAGAAACGGAAATCAACTGTTCTGTCGCCGATTTCCGCATCGCCAACGGCATCGCGCGCTCCAAAGCCATTATTGTTGATACTCCGCGAGTCAGCGTTTCCGGCAAGGGCAGTGTAGACTTGGTGCATGAGCGCGTTGATATGCGTTTCACGCCGCAGCCGAAATCGGCAACGCTGCTGAGCCTTGCAACACCGGTTAATGTTTCCGGCCCATTCGACCATATCGAAACGACGCCGGACCCCACGGGTATCGTCACCAAAATGGGCACGTTGGTCTTGGGCGTTTTTGCGGCGCCCGCCGCGCTCATCCCGCTGGTCAGCACCGGCAGCGGCAATGGTAACCCCTGCGCCGAATATTTGAAAGCGCGGGAGGGGAAATGAAACGGTTCTATAAAACCGCCGAAGCAGGCCCCGCGCCGGGGGGCTTTGCGGTGCGGCTGGATGGCAAGCCCATCAAGACACCTATGCAGCATAGTTTAATTTTCCCGAGCCGCGATTTCGCCAATGCTGTCGCCGCCGAATGGCAGGCGCAGGGAGAGCAGATTGCTCCTAATTCCATGCCGCTTATGCAGCTGGCCAGCACCATGCTGGATAAAGTCACCACCGCCGCCGACCGCAAGGCGATGCAGGTGGAACTGCTGAAATATGGCGCGTCCGACCTGCTGTGCTACTTCGGCACGCACCCTGCCGACCTTGTGAAGCGGCAGGAAGAAGTGTGGCTGCCGCTGCTGCAGTGGCTGAAGGATGAACACGGCGCCGCACTCGAGCATATCTCCGGCATCCGCTACCACAACCAGCCGCCGGAAGCGCTTGAAAAGCTGAATGCGGTGCTGACCGCGCTGGATGCCGCCGATTTTACCGTGGCGCAGGCGGCAACGGCGCTGTCCGGCTCTCTCGTCATCGCGCTCGCGCTGGCGTCCGGCTACATTGACGGCGACGCCGCCGCGACAGCGGCCACCATTGATGAAGTCTATCAGCTTGAAAAATGGGGCGAGGACAAACTGGCGCGGGAGCGCATTGATAATATCCGGTTCGAATTTACCGCGCTGCAGAATTTCCGC
>JBBQWK010000162.1:0-4841 GCA_038210695.1 Alphaproteobacteria bacterium | reverse complement strand
TGTCGATGTGGGCTGCCTGCAGGCGGCGGAGGCCGTCTTTATCCGCCTCGGACTCTTGCGCGCGGGAAAAGCTCATGCGCAGGAAAAAATCCGCCATTTCGGCACTTGAATCGGCATCACCGCCGAAGACCATGCTGAAGCCCTGGCTGGTCAGCATGCGCACAAACAGCACCTCCATGATATGACGGTGGCGTACGTGCTCGATCTCATGCGCCAGTACGCCTGCCGCTTCCTCCGGAGATTTAGCCTGCTCCAGAAAGCCTGTGTTTACGTAGAGCTTGCCGCCAAGGCTGGCGAAAGCGTTGATGGACGGGTCACGCACAACACTGACGTCGATTGTAAAATCCGCATCGCCTTGTTGCACAGGGTAAATGCGCTTCACCAGTTTTTGCAGCAACTTTTCTGAATCGGGATTGGCCTTGCAGGCCTGCAAGGGCAGGTTGAAAACTTCCGACGCCGCCATTTTCTTTTCCCATTTCCATGGCACGGCATGGGCGAGGGGGGCGATGCCAAGGGCGAAGCACGTTGCCAGCAGGCAGCCGCCAACGACCCAGCACAATCCCTTGAGCTTGGAAGCCTTATCGGATTTTTCGGTATCGTCTGTCATTAGTGATGCTTGGACATGGCGATCAGCGCATAAAAGATAATGAGGATAATAAAGCCGATGATCTTCATCGGCCCCGCCTGCGAACGCCTTGCGTTGCTGGCGGTCGCCATCTGCGCCACCATGTCGCCGCGCGATGCTTCGACAAAGGTTTCGCGGTCCTGAATAATCGCCTGCGCGGGCAGGATTTGCTGCTTGGTGGTCAGGCCCGGCACGCGCTTGACCGCGGTGCCGATCGCCATGATTTCAACCAGCCCGCCGCCCATGTCGTAGACGCGCGTTTTGACGCCGATAACTTCATCTGCGTTGCATTTTGTCGCGGCAGCCTGCAGCCGCTCGAAGGCTTTTTCACGCGCTTCGTATAGCAATTCGCTTAACGTCGTAACTTCGCCGCCGACGAGGGTTTTCGCAAAGGAGCTGATGCCGGAAGCAAGGCCCAGCGAATAGACGGAAACGCCCATGACCAGCGTGATCGGCATATAGCCGATGTTGATCATGTTCCAAAGCTCCTCGTTCGTCATATCGGATGTGACCGGGTCATTGGTATAATTCTGCAGCGACGGGTGCGAGGCTGCGGTGCCGAGCATCAGCATTTCCTGTGCGCCCATCAGCGGCATGATGGAGGTCTGGATGCCGATGACGGCGTTGGCGCCGGCTTCCTTCGCTGCGTCCTTGATGCGGGAGAGGGCGAGATGGCGGGTGCGGTCAAAAATTTCGGTATACTGCGGCACTTCGCCGCGCTTCAAGCCGCGGAAGGCTCCGGCGATATTGCCGCCGACGCCGATGGAATAGGCAACGTTGCCGCTGACAAAACTTTTCGGCGTGAAGCCGGCGTCAATCTGGCAGTAAAGCTGCTGTGCATCGGCGAAGGAGGAAAAGCTCATGGTGCTGCCGGCGTGGTTCGGGTCGGTCACGGTCGAGCCGAAGGCGAGGAATTCAATGTTGCTGCCGTGGTTGATGAGGTCAAAGGTGACACCCGCAAGGCCAACGCCGCCGTAGTGCGCTGCTTCCTTCATCATACGGTCATAGGCATTTTTGCGGCCGTCGTAGACAAGCTTGGTGATCTCCGTCACCTCACCGCCCGCAAGGTTGGACAGCCCCGCGCCGATGCCGCGCCCGACGCCGAGAGAAAGAACGTTGTTGCCGAGGCACAGCTGACCCGGCCGGTAGCCCAGTTTTTCAAGGCAGAAAATTTCGTTGCCGGAGAAGCCTGTAATCTTGCCGTGATCTTTAATAGCCACCTGAAAAAATCCTTTGCCGGAAAAACGGGCGCGGAATGCGCTATTAAATTTAATAGCATGGAAGAAATAACAAGCTGTTAAATCCGCGTTCCATAAGCGGCGCAGGTAGCATTCGGCAAAAAGCCGACTTAATGAGAATCGTTCTTAAATAAAACATTAAATTTAACAATATCAGATATTTACCGTAACTTCGGGGGGTGCGGAAACCGCTTTCCGGTCGCCTTCAATGAAATGGCCGATGGGCTGAAGCCGTTCGATGCGGTCGCAGATGATTTTCGCCATTGCCAGCATCGGCACCGAAAGGATGGCACCCGCCAGCCCCCACATCCAGTACCAGAATATGAGCGAAAAAATAACCAGCACAGGGTTGAGCGTAAAGCGTTTCGCCAGCAGGTGAGGGGTAATGAAAGTGCTTTCGGTAATATGAACGGCAAGGTAAAGCCCCGCCGGCAGCATGGCGTTCCAAGACTCGCTGGTGCCCATCAGCCCGACGAAGGCGAACAGCAGCGCTGCCACAAACGGCCCCGCGATCGGAACATAGTTGAAAATAAACGCAACTGCTGCCCACAGCAGGGGGTCACCCACATCAAGGTACCACATGATAAATCCGGTGGCGATGCCGACAACGGCGTTCATGACCGTGATGGTGACGAGGTAGATGGAAATATCCTGCTCGATCTGTTTGAAAATATCCACCGCCTGCCGCTTGTTGCGGAATTTCGGTAGTGTTTCGACAATCCGGCGCAAAAATGTATCGCCGGACGACAGCATGAAGAACAGCAAAAGCACGATCGTAAACAGGTTGCTGGCAAAGTTTTGCGTGAGCGATACGATTTTATCCGAAAGGCGTGTGCCCGGCATCACCACCACCGGCGCCTTCGGACCGATGCCTTTGGCCATATCTTCCGCCTGCGCCAGCATTTTCTGCGTATCGGCGACCGGTTTGCTGAGGAAGTGCAGCTTGGCTTTTATTTCCGGCAGGTTGTCGGGAAGCTTCTGCGCCCATTCCGTGGCGGGGCCTGCAAGGGCCGAGCCAAGCGCCCAAAGCATGGCGACAAGCGCCGCGATGACCAGCAGCGCCGATAGGCGGCGCGGGATTGGGAAGTTACCCAACAGCCGCAGGAAGGGCTGCAGCACAAGTTTAAGGAAGATGGCGATGACAACGGGGATAAACAGCGTGTCGGCAAATTTCAAAACGGTAAACAGCAGGATGAAAAAGATTCCGCCCAGAAAAAACGTGCGGATATGCATGATGGGCGGATCATCTGCCGCAATCACCTCTTCGGGCTGGTTTTGACCCGTGTCGCTCATGAAAGTACTGAAAAGAATAGATTTTGCATAATTTACTTCGCCGGTTCAATTCAATATTGTCTAACAGCGCGAAAGGGTTATTCGTTCCGTGGATTGCGGTAGGCGTTGTTCTTGCCATCGAAAAACTTATATTGAAATCTCACGACGCAGGAATATATCCTTTATGAGCCTTATCGACCTCACCATTACGCCCCGCACCACCGACGTTGGCGGCACGCCGGTCAGGCGGGTTCTGCCCTTTATGAAGCGGCGCATGGTGGGGCCGTTTATTTTCCTCGACCATATGGGCCCCGCGCATTTCGAAGCCGGCCACGGCATCGACGTCGCGCCGCACCCGCACATTGGCCTTTCCACCGTGACTTACCTGTTCGAGGGGGAAATTGTCCACCGCGACAGCATCGGCTCCGAACAGCGGATTACGCCGGGCGCGCTGAACTGGATGACGGCGGGACGCGGCATCGCCCATTCGGAGCGGACAGATGCGGCGGAGCGCGCGCATGCCCATGGCGCCCATGGGTTGCAAAGCTGGGTCGCGCTGCCAAAAGAATATGAAGATATGGCGCCTGAATTCCACCATCATGCGGCGGAAGACTTGCCCTCATTCCGGCAGGGCGATGCAGCGGTGACGCTGGTTGCAGGCAGCGCCTATGGCTATGAATCGCCCGCCAAGGCCTATAGCCCGCTGTTTTATGCCGAAGTCAAAATGCCTGCCGGCGCCAGCCTTGAGATCCCCGCCGAATATGCGGAGCGCGCACTGTACCTGATTGATGGCGGCTTGAAAATTGGCGGCACGGATATTACCGCACGAACGCTGCCGGTCTTTGGCAAGGGTGAGAAGATTGTTATCGAGGCGCAAGCGCCAAGCCACCTGATGCTGCTGGGCGGCGACCCTTTTGCGGAGCCGCGCTATATCGACTGGAATTTCGTTGCCACCTCCCGCGAGCGGCTGGAGCAGGCGAAGGATGACTGGCGGAACGGCCGCTTCCCTAAAATTCCCGGCGATGACAGGGAATTCATTCCGCTGCCAGTATATCCTTAAGGTATAATGGTTGGCGGCAACGAAAAGACGGGTTTGGCATGAAACGGTTCATTATTCTGGCGGTTATTTTGGCGGCGGCTGTGGGCGGCTATTTTTGGCATAGCCGCGCGCCTGCCATCAGCGGTGTGAAACCCCTGCGTCAGGAAGCCATACAGGCAGTTTACGCCACCGGCACGGTCGAGCCTTCCGTTATGTTCCCCATCGCCCCGCGCATCGCCGGCAAGCTTATGTCGCTTGATGCGGACGAGGGGCAGAAGGTGGTCAAGGGGCAGGTGCTGGCCCAGCTGGAAGATACCGACCTGCAAAAAATGCTGGAAGAACAAAAAGCCCGGCTTGACCAGGCGGAGAAAGATTACACCCGCAAAGCGCTGTTGGTGAAAACCAGCGCCGTATCTCCTGATTCAGTTGAGCAGGCTTTGTCGGTGCGCGATGCCTCCCGCGCGGCGCTGGCGCAGGTTGAAGCGCAGATCAGTTATATGAAGCTGACGGCCCCGGCGGATGGCGCTGTGCTGCGCCGCGATGGCGAGGTCGGCCAGCTGATCCCCATCAACCAGCCGGTATTTTACATGTCCTGCTGCGCCCCCCTGCGCGTCGCGGCGGATGTGGATGAGGAAGACATATCCCTCGTCCAGCCAGGGCTTGAAGT
>JBBQWK010000161.1:0-4874 GCA_038210695.1 Alphaproteobacteria bacterium | reverse complement strand
ACCGCCAAGGCCAATGCGGTGCATGACACTGTTGATGCTACCGCCCCCGCTGTTGCCACGAATGATTCCGAGACGCTGACGCCCGCCGAACTTTCGGCCATCGAGCCTGCTTCCGGCGCCGTTGCATCGGAAGCGCTGACCCCGCCGCTGAAACCTGTGACCGACATTGCGCGCGATACGCGCCTGCCGCAAAAACTTGCGACGCTCGAGGCGGAAGCCCTTGCGGGCAAGCCGGAAGCGCAGCATGACCTCGCCACGCTTTACGCCGCCGGCGATATTGCACCGAAGGATTACCCGCGCGCGATTGAATGGTTTACACGGGCTGCCGAAAACGGCGTGCCCAATGCCGCTTATAATTTGGCCGTGATGTACCAGCAGGGCCTTGGCACTGATAAAGACGCTGCCAAAGCGGTAGCTTTTTACGCGCAGGCGGCCAAGGCCGGCCATGCGGAAGCGATGTACAACCTTGGCCTCGCCTACATTGATGGCTCTGGCACCAACCGCGATATTGGCGGCTCTGTGGTTTCCTTCAAGCAGGCGGCGAATGCGGGCGTGCCGCAGGCGGCGTATAACCTTGGTGTTATCTATGAAAGCAGCCTGCTCGGCGCGCCGGATACAGGCAAGGCCGCAGACTGGTACCGTGTCGCCGCCGAAGAAGGCCATGCCGAAGCCAAATCCGCACTCGCCCGCCTGACAGGTGTTGATGCCAGCATTGCCGCGATCGAGCCTGCTGCCGGTGATGAAGCAACGGAAGAAGCCAGCGGCGAAGGTGATGAAACTCCTGCGTCGGAAATTCTGCCCGCCGAACAAAACCCGGTGAATGCCGAAGCGCCTGCGAAGGGTGGGACAGATGACAGCGATATGCTGCGCCAGATCCAGCACGCGCTGGTGGTGAAGGGCGAACTGCCGGTTGAAAAAGCCACGGGCTACATGACGCCGCAAACGGCAGATGTTATTCGCCACTGGCAACAGAAACTGGGCCTTGTGGTTGACGGCAAGCCGAGCCAGGATTTGCTGGATAAAATCAAAGCCGCACCCGCATCGCGCGATTCCATTATCTGGACGAAACCCTGATTTTTTAACGTAACAGGTTGGCCGGCGCGACCCACCAGCGGGGGTAGCGCTGCTTCAACTTGTTCACGGCGGCTATTGCTGCATCCTGATTGTCGTAGACGCCAAAGCAGGTCGCGCCGCTACCGGACAGCCTTGCGAAATGGCAGTTCGGCGTTTCCACCAATGCCTGCAGCACATCTTTAATTTCCGGCGTGACCTGCAGGGCGGCATCCGTCAGGTCGTTGCGGTACAGCTTCAGGTCGGCAATCCATTCATGCATCGTCTTGCGCCGGCCGGAAAACTGGATGGCAGCGCTGAACTTGCTGTTGTAGCGCGCAAAAACTTCCGGTGTCGGGGTTTGCACCAGTGGATTGACCAGCACAAAATGCATCGCCGGCATTTCCGGCAGCCGGGTCATTTTCTCGCCAATGCCTTCCGCCCAGACGGGCTTGCCGATATAGCAGGCGGGCACATCCGCGCCCAGCTTTTGCGCGAGGCGCTGCATGCGCTCATATTCATCCGGCAATCCCCAGAGGCGCGCGAAGCCGCGCAGGGCCGCCGCGGAATCGGAAGAACCACCGGCAATGCCGGAGGCGACGGGCAAATTTTTGGTCAGCTTGACCGCGCCCTTCGGCTGGATTTTGTAATCGGCAGCCAGCAGCGTTGCGGCTTTATAAATGAGGTTGTCATTCGCCATGGGCATATCGCCTGCGAAATCGCCATCGACATCAATGAACAACCCGTCGTGCTTGGCAAAGTCCAGCACATCGCCCACATCCACAAACACCATCAGGCTCTGGATGAGGTGATATCCATCCTCACGCTTGCCGGTGATGTGCAGGAACAGGTTGATCTTTGCGGGGGCCCGCAGCTGGAAACTATTAAGCGGCAAAAAAATGACCGGATATTATTGACCTGAATTGTCGAATAATACGGTGCACTGGTTGAACTGGCAACTCAATTCCGATACCTGGCGCGTATCCGGCTTGGCTTCCGTGCAGGGGTATTTCGAGTTACCGGACGTTTGCTGGCCGGCATACATTGTTGCCACGGCACGCTTGTGGCCGCAGGAATCGCTGATGATGGTGCAGTCGGATGCGGTTTCGCAATAATTGGGGTTGCCGTTCTGGCGCTGGATATTGCGCGCCGGCATAAAGGTGCAAAGACCCGCGACGCAGGCGGGCGCGTTGTAAGGGTTCACTTTGGCAACGTTGCAGCTGTACCGGCTGATGGTGCTCTGGCGATAAGCGTTCAACGCGGGTTCTGCTTCACGGTTGACGGAAACAGGTGCCTGGCAATTGGGCTGAAAGGAAACGCAATCAGCCGACGTTTGGCACTGTTTATAGGTATGGTCGCCATAAGCAGGGGCGGGGTAAACCTCTGCATTAACCGGCACGGTCAGGAGCGTGATAAACGCTGCAGCGGCGAGGGCGATATATGTCGTTGCGTGTTTCATGACCGTTCCTTTGGCAGACAGGCACAATACCTATATGTCAAAAACGGCGGAAATGCCTGTTTGGTTCCGGAAGCCGGCTAAATCACTGATTTTGCAGGATGGCGGTGCAGAGGTGATTTTTACAATCCATGCTCTGCATCTGCCTTTCATCGGCGTAATCGCAGGTCGAGGTGTTGGGGTCGCCAGCCGAAGCTGTTGCCTCGTCCTCGTTTTCCTTGTTCACCGCAATCTTGCGGCCGCATTTTCCGGTGACAAGCACGCAGTCATCCGGCACGTCGCAATAAGCGATGTTGTCTTTACGCGGCACGTTGATGCTGCCGGCGGCGGCCATGGCGCAAAGATGCGCCGCGTTGCAGACCGGCGAGGCGCTGAGGTTTTGCGGCACGAAGGCGCAGGTGAATTGCGGGCGTACAAAGTCATACCAGTTCTGCACTTCGCCCGCATAGTCGCGATTGACGGCAACCAAGTTGCCGCACGGCGGGTTGACAGCGGCGCAGTCGGTGGTGTCGTTGCAGGTATGGTATTTGCGGTCGCTCAAATTCGGCGTCGGCGGTTTGTGGGCAAGGTCCAGCGGTGCGGGCTGCTGCACAAATTTCGCGCGTGCTTCGGCGGGCAGGGTGGAGAGCATCAGGAAAAGCGACAGCAATAAAATCGCGCGCATCATTTTGATTTCCGCTCCTTGATTTTCATCGGCCCGTCCCAATACGTTTCATCGGGAATTTCAAGTTCCGACTTGCAGGTATTCGCTTCGCAGCGCAGGTTCACGACCGTGCGGTTATCGGGGTAGAGGCAGTTTTCCTTGTTCACATCGCGCAGGTGATCGTAATCCGCCTGCAGTTTGTCTTTATAGATTTTATTGACCAGCATCTTGGCATGGCAGTTTCCCTCCACCACGGCGCAGTCATCCACCGTTTTGCAATAGGCGGTGTTTTTGGCTTCGGGCGTGTCCGGCATGATATTTGGCACAAGGGAAATATCGGCGGTGCATTTGTTTTCGGTGCAGGCGATATTTTTGGCCTGCTGCTTCCGCACGGGGCTTTCGCATTTGTACTTCGGGCCGATGAAATTGAACCAGCCCTGCACATCGTCATGCAGGTAGCTATTGGTGACGACAAGGCGGCCGCAAGGCAGCTGCGCCGTCACGCAATCGGAATCATGCCGGCACATGTAATACCGCTTGTCGGTCAGGTCGGGCGTTGAATAGAGTTTTTTGGGCGCATCCGCCAGCGCGGGCAAGGCCGCAAAAACCAGCAGCGTGAGAACGAAAAAGCGCAACATGAAAGCGGGCATGGCAAAGGCCTTTTGCAATATTCAAAACCTGCCCAAGACTATCAGAAACAAAGCGCAAGTTCAAAGCGGCGTCATATACGATAAATCAGAGCTGTTTTGCATCCGTATGGGCGAGCTGCGCCGGTGCGGGATCAATACCGCTGCTCAGCTTGTGTTCGACCGCGGTGCGGAAGCCGGCATCCTTCGACAGTTCATGCGCGCGCTGCCATTTATAGCGTGCTTCTGTTTTGCGGCCGGTCTGCCAGTATGCATCGCCAAGGTGATCGAGGATGGTTGAATCATCGGCGACAATGCCGACGGCCTTTTCCAGCCATTCCGCGGATTCCTTGTATTGTCCCGCGCGGTACAGCGCCCAGCCGAGGCTGTCGACCATATAGCCGTCATCGGGGCGCATGGCAACGGCGCGGCGGATGTATTTCAGAGCCTGCTCCATATGCACGCCTTTATCGGCCCAGCTGTAGCCGATGAAGTTTAAAATCATCGGGTTGTCGGGCTGCATTTCAAGCGCTTTCAGCAAGTCTTTTTCCGCAAGGTCCCAGTTGTTGAGACGTTCCTGCGCCATGCCGCGCGCATAAATTACCGACCACTGGTCGTTGGAGGCAGTGGTGTCTTTCAGCGCGGCGTCATAGACATGCAACGCGTCCTGATACTGGTCATGGCGGCGGTACAGATCGCCAAGGCTGACCAGCGACTGGAAATGATGTTCCGGCGTTTTGGAGAGGTCCTGCAGCATGGAGACAGTTTTATCCATGTGGCCGCTCAGCTCGTACACCTCGCCGACGCGCATGCGCGACAGCCAGAACAGCGGGGAGTTTTCGGCAATCGCGTCGTAATCGGCGATACCCTTGGTGTATTGTTCATGCAGCGCGGCGATATCGCCGAGCATCATCATGGCATAAGGCGCTTTCGGCGCCAGCAGCAGCACCATGCTGCCGTAGATTTGCGCGGAGTCATAAGCGCGGCGCTCATACAGCAGCGTGGCAAGGTCAAACAGCGCCACTGCCGCGCCGTCTGCCGCGCGGGTGATATTGGGTGCAGGCTTCAGGTTCATCGCATTGGCAAAGGGGTTTGACGG
>JBBQWK010000160.1:0-4874 GCA_038210695.1 Alphaproteobacteria bacterium | reverse complement strand
CCGGCGGCATTGCACATGACTTCAATAATATTCTCTCGATCATCGACGGTTACACGCAGGTGGCGCTGACGCGGACGGCTGCAGGCACGCTGGTCGCTGCCGATCTTGAAAAAATCCTCAACCTCACCCAGCGTGGCGCGGGATTGACGCGGCAGCTGCTGGCTTTCGCGCGGCAGAAAATAGACCTCGCCGAAAAAATCAACCTGTCGGATGCGCTGCGTCAGCAGGATGTGCTGCTTTTACCGCTTCTTGTCAGTGGCATAAGACTACAGCTGAGTATCCCGCGCGAAGCTGTCTGGGTCGTGGCATCAGCGGATTTCATTACCCAAATCATTCTCAACCTTGCGGTCAATGCGCGTGACGCGATGCCGGCGGGCGGCACGTTCTCCGTCACGCTCGAGAACGCGGGCGGCAAGGCTCAGTTGATTGTCGCAGATAGCGGGGAGGGGATTTCGGCGGCGGCATTGCCGCGCGTCTTCGAGCCGTTCTTTACCACCAAGCCGCAAGGCAAGGGCACCGGCCTTGGCCTCTCCGTCGTCTACGGCATAGTCGAGCAGCTGGGCGGCAACATCACCGCGCAATCGGTAGCGGGGCAGGGCGCAAGGTTTGATATTATGCTGCCGCTGGTCAATGCCCCCGCCGCCATGCTTCCTGCAGACGCGCATGAATTCAAAGACCGCACCATTCTGATTGCGGAGGATGAACCGGAGCTGCGCGATGTGCTGGCGGTTATATTCACCGGCATGGAAATGAAAGTCCTTACCGCCGGCAACGGCAACGAGGCAATGGATGTGCAGCACAGCTTCAAAGGCAAAATCGATTTTCTGCTGACAGACATTGTCATGCCCGGCATGGACGGCGTGACGCTGGCGGGGCTGTTTGCCAAGGACCGGCCCGATTCCAACGTCATTTACATGAGCGGCTATCCCTTCATGGATGAACGCGTATCGAGGCCTTTGCCCGCAGGTGCGGACTTCCTGCCGAAGCCGTTGCGTGACAGCAAAATCCGCGAAATCCTGCGCCGCGCGCTCGAGCGGCGGGATGCGCGCCTCCGCGGTGATGTGCCGCCCGACCCCGATGATGGGCACGATGTGCCGGAATTATGAGAAAGACCTAGAAAAACCTTGCGTCTGCCACCCCTTACCGCTTTTATATCAGGCAGTTACTGCAAACCCGAAGGGGCGGCTTTGTCACAAATCAAGGAAGTGGACGTTCTCGTGATTGGCGGCGGCGTGAATGGCTGCGCCATCGCGCGCGACCTTGCCGGCCGTGGCCTGTCCGTCATGCTGGTGGAGAAAGACGATCTCGCCTCCGCCACATCCTCCGCCAGTACCAAACTCATTCACGGGGGTCTCCGCTACCTCGAGCATTACGAATTCCGTCTGGTGCGCGAAGCCTTGCGGGAACGCGAAGTGCTGCTGAAGGCCGCGCCGCATATCATCTGGCCGCTCACCTTTATTCTGCCGCACCATAAAAAACTGCGCCCTTGGTGGATGATCCGCCTAGGCCTGTTTATGTACGACTATCTTGGCGGGCGCAAAATTCTTGAAAAGTCGCATGGCAAATTCCTTACCGGCACACTCGCCGGTGCGCCCTTAAAGGCTGAATTCCGCCGCGGCTTCAGCTATTCCGACTGCTGGGTGGAAGATACGCGCCTTGTGGTGCTGAACGCCCGCGACGCCGCCGACAAGGGCGCGGAGATCTGGACGCGCACCGAATGCACCGGCCTTGCCCGCCATACGTCGGAGCCTTTGTGGACCGCCGCGCTGACCGATCTGCATACGGATGAAAAATTCGCGGTGCATGCCAAATTCCTCGTCAATGCTTCCGGTCCCTGGGTCAGCAAAACGCTGAAGCTGGCGGGCAAGGACTTCGGCAAATATAAAATTCGCTGGGTAAAGGGCAGCCACATTATCGTGCCGCGGCTTTATCAGGGCGATCACGCCTATATTTTACAAAACGACGATAAACGCATCGTTTTCGCCATTCCTTACGAGCGCAAATACACCCTTATCGGCACCACCGACGTCGATTACACCGATGATATCGAAGAAGTGCGGATTTCCATTACCGAGGTTGATTACCTCTGCGATGCCGTCTCCAAATTCTTCCGTCATCAGGTCAAGGCGGAAGACGTGCAGTGGACGTACAGCGGCGTCCGCCCGCTTGTTGATGACGGCACGACCGATGCGCAGTCCGTGACACGCGATTATATTCTCGACATGGAAGAGTTCGAAGGCCTTCCCGTGCTCTCCGTCTACGGCGGCAAAATCACCACCCACCGCAAACTGTCCGAACATGCGGCGCAGCTCGTAACGGCGAAGATGGGCATTGAATCAAAAGACTGGACGGAAAATTCTCACCTGCCCGGCGGGGAAGGCGGCGTCTTCCAGTTCGACAACTTCGTCAAATCCCTGCGCCGCGAATACGCCTGGCTGCCGGAAGCCTTGGCCTACCGCTACGCCCGCGCCTACGGCTCCCGCACGCGGGACTTTATCCGCCACGCCAAACGCCTCACCGACCTTGGCGAACATGCCGGTGAAAATGTGTACGAGGCGGAACTCAAATACCTCGTCGACCGCGAATGGGCGATGACGATTGAAGATGTGCTGTGGCGCCGCACCAAGCTCGGCCTGCACACCACCGCCGAAACACAAAGCCGCATCGCCAAACTCCTCGAAAAACTGCAAACCCACCAAGAGGCCGCCTGATGCCCAAATTTATCCTCGCCATCGACCAGGGCACCACCAGTACGCGCGCGATCTTGTTTGATGAAGATGGGCGCATCACGGGCACCAGCCAGAAAGAACTGCAACTGACCTACCCTGAAAACGGCTGGGTGGAGCAGAACCCCGAAGATATCTGGGCGGATGTCGAATATACCTGCCGCGCCGTGATGTCGCAGCACAGCGTCCGCGCGAATGACATTGCCGCCATCGGCATTGCCAACCAGCGCGAAACGACCGTGGTCTGGGACCGCAAGACGGGGGAGCCGGTTTGCAACGCCATCGTCTGGCAAGACCGCCGCACCGCGCCGCTCTGCGTCAAACTGAAGCAGGAAGGCCGCGAAGACTTGTTCCGCGCCAAAACCGGCCTGCTTCTGGACCCTTATTTTTCCGGCACGAAAGTCCGCTGGATTTTGGACAACGTCGAGGGCGCAAGAGCGCGGGCGGAAAAAGGCGAACTCGCCTTCGGCACAATCGATTGCTTCCTGCTGTGGCGTTTGACGGGCGGTGCGGTGCATGCGACCGATGTCACCAATGCGTCCCGCACGCTGATGTTCAATATTGTGGAGCAGAAATGGGATGCGGAATTGCTCAGCATCCTCGGCATTCCCGCCAGCCTGCTGCCTGAGGTACGCGATACCTCCTGCGAATTCGGCGCCACCACGGCTGAATTCCTTGGCGCGCCGGTGAAGGTGACCGGCATGGCGGGCGACCAGCAGGCAGCGCTGTTCGGGCAGGCATGCTTCCGCCCGGGCATGGTGAAAAGCACCTATGGCACCGGCTGCTTTGCGCTCATGAACATCGGCGACGAATTCAAAACTTCGCAGAATAAAATGCTCACTACCGTCGCCTATCGCATCAATGGCCAGATTGCCTATGCGATTGAAGGCTCCATTTTTGTTGCCGGTGCGGCCATCCAATGGCTGCGCGACGGTCTTGGCATTATCAAGTCGGCGTCGGAAACGGAAGCGCTGGCGCAATCGGTGGATAATAACGGCGGCGTTTACCTTGTCCCCGCCTTCGCAGGTCTCGGCGCGCCCTACTGGAACCCGGAAGCGCGGGCAACCATTTCCGGTCTCACGCGCGGCGCGACCGCGGCGCATGTGGTGCGTGCCGGATTGGAGGCGCAAGCGTACCAGACCGAAGACCTTATGCGCGCCATGGCGCAGGATGCCGGCTACCCCATGACCGAAATCCGCGTTGATGGCGGCATGGTTCGCAACAGCTGGGTGTGCCAGTTTATCGCCGATATCACCTCGACGCCCGTGCTGCGCCCGCATGTGATTGAAACCACCGCCCTTGGCGCGGCCTATCTTGCGGGGCTGCATGCCGGTTTCTTCTCCTCCGTGGATGAAATTTCGGAGGCGTGGAAATGCGAGCAGCGCTTCAGCCCGCAAATGCCCAGCCGCGAACGTGACCGCCTGTACGGCGGCTGGCAGAAAGCCGTGCGTCAGGTTCTGGCCTAAAACCAAGCCATTTCCGCGTATTGCAACTAAGGGTTGTACTGTTTTTCACCCCCGTATTACAATGGAGGGATGAAAAACGATGACCAAAAAAAGCCCGATCCGCAAATCCTGACGCCGCGACAGAAGCAGCAGAAAATTCAGGCGCTCTGCCAGCAGCTGTTGAAGCGACAGGACGTTATTTCATCCGGCAAGCTGCAACTGCTGGGTCTTGGCAAGGTCAAGCGCCGCGCCGGCAAGGACTGGCCGGGGCTGCAAAAAATTGTACATGAAACGGTGGATGCTGTTTTCCGCCAGCACCTCACCGCCGCCGACCTGTCGCTGAAATATCAGGATGACAGTTACCTTATTTTATTCGCGCGTGAAACCGGCGATGCCGCCGCCGAAAAAGCGGCGCGGATTGCCGCAGATATCAGCGCAAAGCTTTACGCCGCCGACCCTAAAAACTTCGAGGCCATTAAAATCATGCCGACGACAGCCGTACTGATCGCGGCGGATGTATCCGCCGGTGCAAGTTTCTGGAACATGGGCGATGCTGAATTTTTAACCGCAGAACCCGCGGTGGTGGAAGTGCCGCTGGAGGCGGGAGCAGTGGTAGCACCGGAAGAAGACCTTGGTCTTATCTTTGCCTACCAGCCTATATGGGAGGTGCCGAAGAGCGCGGTGACGTCTTTTTTGTTGTTCC
>JBBQWK010000159.1:0-4917 GCA_038210695.1 Alphaproteobacteria bacterium | reverse complement strand
CCGCCGCTACGCGCACCGTCTTTGACGTGGCGCCGCTGCAGGAAGCGAATGACAAACAGGTCACTTTCTTTGATAATCGCAAGTATCTTGACTATTTCCGCAACAGCCACGCGGCCGCCTGCTTCGCCAAGCCGGAATTCGCCAGTCAGCTGCCGGAAACATCGGTGCTCCTTGCCAATAAAAACCCCTACAAAGCTTACGCATTAGTGGCGCAGGCGTTTTATCCGGCGGAAGGGTACCGTGATTACGTGGCGGCATCGGCCGTTATTGATCCTTCGGCGCAAATCGGCAAAGACTGCCTGATCGAGCACGGCGTCATCATCGGCCGCAACGTTAAAATCGGCAGCCGCTGCCGTATCGAAGCACATGCTGTGCTGAGAGATGGCGTACAAATCGGGGATGACTGCGATATTGGCGCTAACACCTTTATTACCCATACGATCATGGGCAACAAAGTCCGCATCTACCCAGGCGTTTGTATTGGCCGCTCCGGCTTCGGTTTTGCGATTGACCCGAATGGTTATGTTTCCGTGCCGCAGCTCGGCCGCGTCGTGATTGAAGACGATGTCGAGATCGGCGCGAATACCACCATTGACCGCGGGGCAGGGCCGGACACCGTTATCGGCCGTGGCACCCGTATCGACAATCTTGTCCAGATCGGCCACAACGTCAAAATCGGCCGCATGTGCATTATCGTTTCGCAAACCGGCATTTCCGGCTCGACCGAACTTGGCGACTATGTCATGACCGGCGGGCAGAGCGGTTTTGCGGGCCACCTGAAAATCGGCGCGCGTGCGCGCGTCGCCGCGCAATCCGGCATTATGCGCGATGTTCCTGCCGGGGAAGAAGTCATGGGTTCGCCCGCCGTTCCGCTGCGCCAGTTTATGCGCCAGACGGCAATCGCGGGCCGCATGGCCGTTAAAAAAGGAAGTACTGAAGAATGACCGCCGTCCTGCTCGATTCCAAGCGCATCATGGAAATGATCCCGCACCGCTATCCCTTCCTGCTCATCGACCGCATTCTTGAAGTCGACCCGAACGAGCGCGCGCTGGCCTTAAAAAACGTCACCATCAACGAAAATTTCTTTCAAGGCCACTGTCCCGGCATGCCTGTCATGCCCGGCGTGCTGATCATTGAAGCTATGGCGCAAACCGCCGCAGCGCTCGTCGTGCATTCCGCCGGCAAGGAGCTGGAAGGCAAGCTTGTCTATTTCATGGCGATTGACGCTGCAAAGTTCCGCAAGCCCGTGGTGCCGGGCGACCAGCTGTTGATTGAAGTCAAAAAGCAGCAGAACCGCCGCAATGTCTGGCGTTTTCAGGGCGAGGCGAAGGTCGATGGCACGCTTTGCGCGGAAGCCGTTGTCACTGCCATGATTATGGATAAATAATCCTCTAATTTCGTTGCAATACAGTGTCATAGAGAGTGATTTGCGGACAGGCCGCCGTGCTTGCTATCAAGAAGCGTCACTTGTTATGTCTTGGGAGAGAAATCATGACGAATATTCATCCGACCGCCGTCATCGAAAAAGGCGCTGTCATTGGCGCCGATGCTAAAATCGGCGCGTACTGCGTCATCGGTCCCAACGTCAAGCTGGGTGACAGGGTTGAATTAAAATCCCATGTCGTGATCGACGGGTATACGACCATCGGCGATGAAACGGTTATCTGGCCCTTCGCCTCCCTCGGCCACCAGCCGCAGGATTTGAAATACAAGGGCGAGAAATCGGAACTCATCATCGGCAAGCGCAATAAAATCCGCGAGCATGTCACCATGAACCCCGGCACCGAAGGTGACCGCATGAAGACGGTCGTCGGTGACAATTGCCTTTTCATGATGTCGTCACACGTGGCGCATGACTGCATCGTTGGCAGCAATGTCATCCTCGCAAATAACGCGACGCTCGCCGGCCACGTTGAAGTCGGCGACTATGCCATCATCGGCGGCCTTGCCGCGATCCACCAGTTTGTCCGCGTCGGCCCCTTTGCCATGATCGGCGGCATGTCGGGCGTTGAATACGACGTCATCCCCTTCGGCCTTGTGAAAGGGGAGCGCGCGCACCTCGCCGGTCTCAACTACATCGGGCTCGAGCGCCGCGGCTTCAGCAAAGAACAGGTGCAGGTGCTGATGAAAGCCTTCAAGCAGCTGTTTGAAAGCCAGGGCACGCTGGCCGAGCGTACGGAAAAAGTCGCCAATGACTATCAGGCGGAAACCGCCGTGATGCGCGTCATCGACTTTATCCGCGCCAAGGAAGGCCGCTCCGTCCTTCAGCCCCGCACGGGCACGAACGGATAACTCATGTCTCGCCTCGGGATCATCGCCGGGAGGGGAAACCTCCCCAAACAGCTGATCGAGGCCTGCCGGCGGGACCAGAAGCCTTATTTCGTCTTAGGTTTAAAAGGCCAGACCGAAGCTGCCACGGTCGCCAACACACCCCATGCCTGGTCGCGCCTTGGCGCCACGAATGAATCTCTTAACATCCTCAAAGAGCAGGGCGTTGATACGCTGGTGCTGGCAGGTTCAATCCGCCGGCCGAGCCTTGCCGAGATGCGCCCTGATTTTCGTACCATTCAGGCCTTCGCCAAAATCGGCATGGCCGCCTTCGGCGATGACAGCCTGTTGAAGCTTGTTCTGGACGAAGTTGAAAAAGACGGCTTCAAGGTTGTCGGCGCGCATGAGATTGAACCTGCTCTGCTGACGCCAGAAGGCGTGCTGGGCGATATGCGCCTGTCGAATGAATATAAGGCCGATGTCGAATTCGGCATCATTGTCACCAAAACGTTGGGCCGGCTTGATGTCGGGCAGGCAGCGGTTGTTCAGCAGGGCGTCGTCCTCGGCATCGAGGCGCTTGAGGGGACCGATGCATTGCTGGAGCGTTGCCGCGCGCTGAAGCGCAAGGGCAGGGGCGGCGTGCTGGTAAAATCCTGCAAGCCGCAACAGGACCGACGGCTTGATCTGCCAGCTGTTGGCGTGCGCACTGTGCGCAAGGCTTATGAAGCAGGGCTTGCGGGTATTGCGATTGAATCCGGCGCATCGCTGCTGCTGGACCGTGCGGCGGTTATTTCCGCTGCTGACAAACTTGGGCTTTTTATAGTGGGATTTTCGGCATGAACGGCAACCTGAAAATCTTTGTCGTCGCGGGCGAAGCCTCCGGCGATATTCTGGGCGGCAACCTGATGCGCGCTTTGAAGCTGCAGCATCCGGAGGTTTCCTTCTACGGCGTCGGCGGCACCAAAATGGCGGCGGAGGGGCTGACCAGCATTTTCCCGATGGAAGAACTTTCCGTCATGGGCATTGCAGAAGTACTACCGCGTATGTTCCACATTCTCTATCGCATCCGCCAGACTGCGAAAGAAATTATCAAGGTGCAGCCGCATGCGGTCATCACCATCGACTCGCCCGATTTTTGCTTCCGCGTTATACAGAAACTGAAAGCGAAAACCAAATCCATTCCCTGCATCCACTACGTCGCCCCCAGCGTCTGGGCGTGGCGTCCGGGACGGGCGGAGAAAGTGGCGAAGTTCCTCGATCACATTTTGACCCTGCTGCCGTTCGAGCCGCCGTATTTTGAAGAACACGGTCTTAAAGCCACCTTCGTCGGGCACCCGATTGTGGAGCGCATTGAAAGCCGCGGCGACGGAGAACGTTTCCGCAGCCGGCATGGCCTCAAGGCAGACCAGCCCGTGCTCTGCATGCTGCCCGGAAGCCGCATGTCGGAGCTCTCGCGCCTGATGGACAAGTTCTGCGACACGGCAGACATTGTTCTCCGTAACCGCCATAACGCTGTCATAGTCATCCCGACGCTGCCGCACCTGAAAACCGTTATCGAAAAATTCTTTGCCGGAAAGGGCATCAACCCTGTCCTCGTGTTTAACGAGGAGGAAAAGTTTGATGCCTTCGCTGCCAGCACAATCGCCATTGCCGCCTCCGGCACCGTATCGCTGGAACTTGCGATGACGGACACGCCGCATATCATCGCGTATAAACTCAGCCCCGTTTCAGCCTGGGTCGCAAAAAAACTGATCAAGACGCCCTACGTCAACCTGATCAATATTCTGCTGAAGCGCCCCGTGGTGCCGGAACTGTTGCTCGACCAGTGCGAGCCGGGGCCAATGTCGAAGGAATTATTCCGCCTGATGGGCGACAAGGATGCCCGCGCCAGCCAGCTGATGGATTTCCGCGAGGCGCTGATTAAAATCGGCCTCGGCGATCCTGAGACGCCGAGCATGCGGGCTGCCGAAGCCGTATTGGCTGTTGTTGATGCACGCGGGGGGCCTGTCACATAATGAAGCGCATTGTCGCCACGCTGTTTTTCCTGTCGCTGATCCTCATCGCCCTCGCGCTTGTCGCGCCGGGTTTAATTGACTGGAGCCAGCACAAGGAAGCGTTGCTGGGCCAGCTGCGGCCTTACCTGCAGCGGGATATTCAGGTTGGCGGCGATGTCAAATTCAGGCTTATCCCCAGCCCGCAGATTTTGCTGGATGATGTCACCATCGCCAATGCGGAAGGCGGCAAGGCGCCGGCCTTTATGAAGCTGAAGCAGCTTGAAGCCCGCATCAGCCTGCAGCCGTTGCTGCAAGGGCGCTTCGAGGTCGAAACGATCAACTTGTCGGAACCTGAAGTGAACCTCGAGGTTCTGCCGGGCGGCAAGGCCAACTGGTCGGATATTCTAAAACAAAAAGAATCCGACGACCAAAGCGACCTGCAGACCCGCGCGGATTCCGTGCAGCTTAATCAGGTTACCATGACCAACGGTACCGTGCATTATTCAAATGCGGATACCGGCACCAGCTGGCAGGTTGATGACCTGAACCTTGCGGTGGGTGCGGATACGCTTTTCGGCCCTTACCGAATCAAGGGCGATATGCAGTACAATAAATCCAATGTCGGCATCGAGGCGACGACGGGAAAGTATGAAAA